>JAUILM010000265.1 GCA_030432855.1 Bacteroidia bacterium | reverse complement strand
AGACTCATAATAACTGATTGTGATTCGATTAGAACTACTTGTAAGACTCAATAGAGACAATAGTGCAAGGGTCCTCTGATCGACGAGATTATCTTTCAAACAATTGGGACTTGAGTGCAAACGGCTACCATCAACAGCTCATAACTTAGTATCTGTACTTAAATATCACCTCATACATAATTAACATAAAAATGCTAAAGAAATGAGAAGTATAACAACGCCTTTTGACCTTTCGTGGATCGCAATTTGCATCTTATTCATGCTTCCTGCCTGCTATCAAACAGAAGAAATTCTTCCTATAGATCAACCACTTCGGAAGGATATTGTCCCTCAGGGCACCTACGAGGCCACCCATGAGGGTGGAGAATCCTCCCCCTTCGAAATGATAATCCGATCCACTGATGTCTCTGACTCAAAATTTATCATCTCCAATTTTGCAGACCTACGTGTGGATGTAATCATGCATGCCGAACGAGACATCCTGGTTATGGGACCGCAAAGTCTGGGTCACCATGAGGGTGTAGAGCACTTGATTTTAGGTGGATCCATGCTACAGAAAGATGAACACAGATTCAATATTGCTTACCAGGTGAAAGAAGGTACAGTAACAGTCGATCATTTGTTGCCCGTGCTTTTTCTGGGACCTTGTGAATGATCAGGAGGTTTAGAAAATTGATAACAAATGTATTTCTGGACTCATCGAATCGGACATTACATCAATATTTCGTAAATTATAATACAAGATTTCTCAAAATGATCCATTGGATCAAGATTCATATTATCCTCATTAGTTTGGGAATCTTTAGTTGCATTCCCAGAGCTATGAGCCAGACTGGCACTCCTTTACATCAGGTTAGCTTGCGGGATGGTTTGTCAAGCGACAACATAGTTGGAATATTCCAGGATAGTAAAGGATTTATGTACTTCGGTACTAACGCAAGAGGTCTAAATCGATTTGATGGTTTGAAGGTGAAAAGCTGGGTTCCAGAACCTGGATTCGAAGGACTAGATTATCCATATTATGGATGGAGTATGGTCGAAGATCGACAAGGTTGTATCTGGATAGGTGGAGGTACAGGCTTGTATCAATATGACCCGAAAAGGAATCTATTCAAAGTATTTCGTCCCGATGAGCCTCCTGGAACCGTAACTTGTATTACAGGCATCTACCTTGATAAATCTGACAATCTATGGATTGGAGGTGGGGATCTGGGTTTACTTAGGTTTGACCTTAGAACACATGAATTTGAAACCTCAGAAGAAGTCTTTGGCAAGAAAACAAAGTGTCCCTTCAAGACAATAATTCTAGAAGATAGCCATGGTGATCTCTGGTTTAGCGCCCCTAATGGATTATACCAGGCATCCCCGAAAAAGCCGATAGTATACCATCCCCTGCGACCTGATAAAGAACGCGAAGAAAACGACTGGTACGTCTACGCTTTATGTGAAGACGATAGAGGAAATGTATGGGTAGGTACGCAAAGTGAGCTATTAAAATATGATCATCAGAAGAAACAACTTGAACGGATAACGCTACCTCTAATAAAATCAGGAGTGAGAGCCGCGATTAAAGGTCCCCAAGGTCATCTATGGTTGGCATCCATTGATCGCGAAGAAGATGGGGTCTATGTCCTGAATCCAGAGACACTTGACATGTACAACCACTTTGTACAAATAGGTTTACCTGAAGTATTTAAAAACACTGACCTAAGGAGTCTTTTTTTTGACCGATCCGGGGGATTATGGGTGGGTACTTTTGATAGTGGAGTATTTTACTGGAATGTCTATCAAAAACCTTTTAAGACTTATCAGACTGATTATGATGATAAGAGGCTAATCCTCTTCGACAAGAATCAGGGACAGATCTGGAGTGCCGTGGATGGTAAGCTTACACCCTTTGAATTTAATAATCAACAGCATGCACCTCTAATCCAAAGTGAAAATTTCATAGTTGCTCAGGATAAGAATAAATCGATCTGGATGGGGTCATGGGAGGGGCTGTCAAGATTCAGACATGAAGATGGACACTGGCTTCAAAGTCCCAAAGAAGCTATTCAATGGCCAGGACTGAAGGGGAAAGCCGCAACCCAGGTATATGCAGACAATGAGGGTATTTTATGGGTTGGGGTACACCTTGACCAATTGTATCGATATGATGATGGAAATAACCTATTTAAGCCGTTTCCACTTATCATTCCAGAATCATCAGATACCTTGCAGAAGGTTTCTGCAAAAGTATTTGGGGACCATTACGGATTTACATGGGTTAGCGTTGTTGGTCGTCTCTTCAAAATCAAAGGAGACAGCATGGTAGGAGGTGTGCTTAACATCCCCTTTGTCAATGATTTGCATATCGATGGTGACGGTATGCTATGGCTAGCTACTTTAGGGGGGCTTTACAAATTGGATCCCAGGACCTATGAGGCCAAGACATGGCTACGCAGGGATGGGTTACCGCACCATATTCTGAGTAGTATATTAGCCGATGATCGTGGTAACCTATGGATAGGCACTCAAAACGGCTTATCACGATTCAATATTGAACGGAATTCCTTTAGAAACTATAACTCTCACGATGGTCTTCCTTCAGATGAGTTCTATTCCGGGGCCATGAAAGATTCGACTGGAAATTTCTTTTTTTTGACTTCCAAAGGACTACTTCATTTTCATCCGGATAGCATTTCTGACAATCCATATATACCAGATATCGTGATTACCGATTTTCAGATAAATAATAGCAAAACACCTATCCGGGGAAGTCTCGGAGACTCGCTAGATATGCCTTCACCACTGCTTCAGGATATCACTTACACAGATGAGATTTACCTACAATGGAATCAAAATAATGTTTCATTTGAATTTGCCTCACTAAACTATTTACAACCAGAAAAAAATCAATACGACTATCGTCTGTTACCTGAATATGATGAATGGACTAGGACTGATGGTCAACGTCCTTATGCAACCTATACCAACTTAAATAGTGGTACTTATACTTTTGAAGTACGAAGCTCAAACAATGATGAAAAATGGAATAGTGAAGCGGTGCAACTAAACATTCTGATCTCACCACCCTGGTATAAAACCTGGTGGGCATATATTCTCTATGGACTTTCGATATTTAGCATATTGTGGATGATTCGTCGATATGAAAATAGTCGACGACTGCTCAGATATCAATTAGACCTGGAAAATGTACGTGCTGAGAAACTTCAGGAAATGAATGAAGTCAAATCCCGTTTTTTCACAAATATCTCGCACGAATTTCGAACACCATTGACCTTAATGTTAGGTCCGGTAAGGGACCTGATGAAGAATGCAAGTGCAGCCCAGCGACCTTATCTTGAACTTCTACAGAGAAATAGTCATCGCGTACTGAACCTTATCAATCAGTTACTGGATCTTTCCAAAATTGAGAACAAAGAAATGAGACTGGAGGCATCGCTCCAGGATGTTGTGCCCTTTATTCGACAAGTATTTTCCGCCTTTTCATCTATAGGAAAAGCTAAAGGAATCCGCTCCATTTATCATACGAGAGCTGAATCGATCTTCCTCTATTTCGATAGTTATAAACTAGAGAAAGTTTTACTCAATATTCTAAGTAATGCCTATAAATTCACTCCCAAAAATGGGGAAATAAGAATGGATGTTGAGGTGCGGAGCCAAGGAAGTTCATATGATCATATGGCAAGTGATGGACGACAGGCATCCAATGTCACAAGTATACATACTTCAACAGATGAAGAGGATTGGCCTGTTGTCCACACTATTCAAGCCTGGGATGATTCCACTCCGATCCTCATTTTAAGCATTACTGATTCAGGACCGGGAGTTGCAAAAAACGCTTTACCCTATGTTTTTGATCGCTTTTACCAGACCCGAAACCCCAATCTTTACTCTCAGGAAGGGTCAGGAATTGGACTTGCCCTGGCAAAGGAATTGATTCATCTTCATCATGGAAGAATCACTGTCCGAAGCAAAGTTGGAACAGGGACCTGCTTTTCGATCCAAATACCGCTAGGTAAGAACCACTTATCATCAGGCGAAATTGTAGAACGTGTGCAAGGACCCGAGCTCGACATTACCATGATCGGGTCACTGATTCAAACGCAACCCATATCGAACACTGAATCGGGCGATTCGACATTGCCACTCATTCTTCTTGTGGAAGATAATAGCGATATGCGTGCTTACATTAGGTTGCATCTCCAGCATAACTATAAATTGATTGAAGTTGAGAACGGTCAACAAGGTCTGGATGTCGCGCTGCAGAAAGTTCCAGACATAGTCTTGAGTGATGTCATGATGCCAATAATGGATGGACTTGAACTTTGTCAACGTCTCAAATCTGATCATCGGACCAGTCACATTCCGGTCATTTTACTGACTGCGAAGGCGGAAATCGAATCTCGTATTGAAGGACTTGAATGTGGAGCTGATGCATATTTAGCTAAGCCTTTTGACAAAAAAGAATTGATGGTGCGTATTGGAACGCTACTTGCACTTCGTCGAACATTGCAGTCTCGGTACCTGCAAATGGATACAATATCAGAAACTCTCGATGACTTGCCACAGAAGGAAGACCACTTCATTCGAGACCTGCAAATAATTATTCAGGAGAACTTACAAAATCCTGATTTTGGTATTCAACAGATATGTCGGTCATTGCGGATGAGTCGTGCTCAGGTATACCGGAAAGTCAAGGCATTGACAGGTATTAGTGTTAATCTCTACATTAGAAAATTTCGTATCCGAAAAGGTTTCGAATTGCTAAAAAATCAAAACTTAAATGTCTCTGAAGTTGCATACGAAGTGGGCTTTAAGGATCCCGCCTATTTTAGCCGAACCTTTCGATCTGAATACGGAATAAGTCCAACAGAACACGCATCTAAATACACAGAAAGAAATCGAACATTGTAATCCGCAAGTTCACAACATTAGTTCTCTCGGAGATCCTTCTCACAAAAGTGGATTTGACTCTTGTTTATCCTCAGGTTGACGGCACAGACTTATCTTACGCACCAATGTTTACTTTTATTTAATCTACATTTATGGATAAATAAATTACCAAACTCTTGTTTCCTGTAAATTTAAAATCTACATTTATGGATAATATATGAAAGGTACACATCTGGGAGAGTTTGAAGAAATCATTCTACTGACCATAGCTTCGCTAGTGGACAATGCATATGGTCTGGCCATCAAGAAAGAGATAGAGGCAGAAAGTAACCGAACAGTCACCATTAGCGCAGTACATGCCGCTTGTAACCGACTGGAGGACAAAGGCTTCCTAAAGTCTCACTTTGGTGATAAGTCCGAACATAGAGGAGGCAAACGCAAGAAGCTGTATCAGGTAAGTCAAAAGGGGCAGCAAGCTCTACGCGATGCCCGTGACCTACGATTAAGATTATGGAATAAGATCCCCAGGACAAGCTTTGATTCTTAGATGTCTGACCGCAAATCAAATAGCGATTACTATCATCCTCCGCAGAGGATATTACGCTTCTTACGATGGTTTTGTGATCCTGTCTATCTAGATGAAGTCGAAGGAGATCTTTTCGAATTATACCAGGAAGAAGCAGAACAGTTTGGTATCAGAGCCGCACGTCGTCGGTATCATTTACATACAACACGATACTTTACCCCCTACTTCTATGGTAAGAAAAAGGTATGGAATCGTGTTCTAAACAATCTTCAAATGCTGTCACACCATATTAGATTTTCCTTGAGACACATGAGCAAACAAAAGCTCTATACTTTTCTAAATATCAGTGGACTGGCGCTTGGAATGACATGCTTTATCGTCGTTTCCTCTTTTGTCAAGGATGAATATTCGTATGATCAATATCATAAGGATGCAGATCAATTGCATCGACTCTCTCTCCAATCGGTGGTAATGTCTTCGCAGGATGAAAATCTATCGGCACAGACACCGATATTATGGGGGCCCGCACTAAAACGTGATTATCCAGAGGTAGAAGCCTTTGCCCGATTTGTTAAGATGCCAGATGAAGACGAACCCTGGCATTTTCTCACCAACGACAAGGAATTCCTTGAGCATAAGATACTACATGCAGACCCAGCGGCACTCAGTATGTTCAATTGGCCACTCATCCAGGGAAGTCTGGATCACGCATTGGCAAACCCAAGATCGATTGTGATCACGCAGTCCATGGCAAAAAAATACTTTGGTGCCGAGGATCCGATGGGAAAAGTGATTGAAATAGATCCTCATCTTCGCGACAATGATGGAAATCTTACACAAGAAGTCTTTGCACACACGGTTACTGGTATTCTACAAGATGTCCCGCATCATTCACACTTTACATTCGATTTCCTGGCACCGGCGGATGATCTAAGTGAAATCTTAGGTGGCGATATTAATACGGGAGGAAACCTTGATCCATGGTATTGGCGGGGCCCGATCGCATACACTTACCTAAAGCTCAAAGAAGGCCTGGAAGTTGAATCCTTCGAAGCAAAGTTTCCGCAATTTTTGGAGACCTATCTTGGTGATGCTACTACCTCCCGAGGATACTATTACTCCCCTTTTCTTCAGCCCATCGAAGAGATATATCTGGGAGGCAATATGGACAGTCAATTGTCTCCGGTGGGTGATCGCACCTACCCTACGATATTTAGCATAGTTGCCTTGTTGATACTGGCCCTGGCGTGCATCAACTTCATGAATCTGGCAACTGCGCGATCTTCAATTCGTGCACGGGAAGTTGGGATTCGAAAGACGATAGGTGCATTCCGAAGTCAACTGGTTCATCAATTTTTGACGGAATCGGTTCTCATCTGCTTCTTCGCTTTTCTCATCTCAATAGCATTAGCACGACTGGCTCTGCCCGTGTTTTACAGTTATCTCGGTAAGGAATGGATTTTTCATCCCCAAATTCAATGGCCCTTGCTGACTGGTTTACTTTTCCTCAGCCTCATTGTAGGTCTTCTGGCTGGAAGTTATCCTGCCATGATATTGTCCCGTTTTAAGCCAGTGGAAGTTCTGAGGGGCTTTATGCCGAATACCCTACAATCAACCATGATACGAAAGGGATTGGTTGTATTCCAGTTTTTTATTTCCGCCTTTCTTATACTGGCAACCCTCACCATAGTGAGACAAGTCAATTTCATGAAAGACCATGAACTGGGATTTGACCAGGATCAGGTACTGGTACTGCCTCCGGATGTAATGCAAAACTTCTCACAGGATGCCAGCTCCCTTAAGGAACAACTTCTCATGATACCGGAGGTTGAGGATGTGGTTTTAACTTCAGGCGTGCCTGGACAGAATATAAATGGGGATCTCTATGCGGAAAATGGAGCAGATCCCAACACTGGATTTCCAATAGGTGAGTTCTTTGTGGAGCCCAACTTCCAATCAATGTTTGACCTCAAGCTACTCTCGGGAAGAGATTTCTTTGATAGTGAAAATGGAGATCAACCCATCCTGGAGGATAATGGAAGAGTAAAGGAAGTGAAGGCCATCCTCAATAGAGAGGCAATAGAAAAATTTGGCTGGCTAACACCTGAAAATGCCATTGGAAAGCAAATAATACGCGACCCAAATGCTGGTGATTGGACAGCGACTATCATTGGTGTGGTAGAGGACTTTAACATTCAAACTCTACAAGAACCGATGGTTCCCATTGCCATGATAATGATGCCCCGATATAGTCATGCCGCTATTAAACTAAAGGAA
>JAUILM010000264.1 GCA_030432855.1 Bacteroidia bacterium | reverse complement strand
ACGAACGAACTATATTGAACGCACTAAGTTGCTCCAACTGACCGTCAGGAAGTACTCGATTGACAAAGGCATCATAGTGTTTGTCCGTTTCGAATGAAGCTACCTTTTGCAAGAAATGAGAAAGAGTGTGCTCAAGAGCAAGAGACCGCTGTTTCATTAGATTATCCTTCTCCTCTACCACCTGATCTATTAAGTCGACGAAGTAAGATTTTCCCTGATATTGTACCAGGTCTCCTTTAGAGGTAAATGACTCCAACCAATACAACATCTTAAATCCCAGACGACTATTGAGAATCTCCAATGGCTCCCTGGCCTCGGCTATAAGCGCATTTCCCGCTTCATAAAACAGGATCACCTCCGGATTCTGGATTGTGACTTCGTAATCATTTTGATGAATGCCAAGGACATCTTTTTCAAATCGCTTAATCCAGCGTTTCCTCTTATTTGAACTTTTGGCCGTCACTTCTACCGCATCCAGATCTACATTTGTGGGAGAAAGCCAGATAGTATCATCCCGGATCAGGTCACCCAGCATGCGACTATACGGAGCATAGTTCAGGTGCGAGATATGGCTTGACAGACCTTCCTGTACTTCAGCGTGAATCGTAATAAGCCCATCTCTGTTTGAAGTACTGCCGTAGTTCGTCTTATCGATAAAGAAAAAGGCGTCAGATATGGGTTGACGGCTCTCAATATCGTAAATAAGAAGGCTATGTTGAGCAGAGGCGACAACAGCATAAACAAGAAGTCCCAGCAATAAGATGATTCGAGTGGTCATCCATATAAAACTAATACTCTACCAGCAAAAATGGAAGAGGAATTTATAACTCCACTCGGTTTGATCGACAAGTAGGACGTCAATTTCGACAGAAAACGCCCATCCTGGTTAATGCTTGAGGTCGCAGATTATATTTGGAATCTCACAATAATTTATTAGTGTGAACCGCCCTGAGGCCTGGTTCAAAATCGACAATTAAATAAATCTGCGACCGGACAATGGTGCTGGCTGGAACCAAAATAATTGATACCGACCTCTCTCAGATGCTACAATCCGTGAGCATCCAACTTTTGCTGCAACCATGCCAAAGATTCGACGTAGGCGGTATCGATCTCGTCAATTTGGGTTTCTGCCCCGCCAAGATCCAAACCATAGTACCCCTGGTAATTAATCTTTTTTAAGGTTCCAAAAAACTCATCCCATGGTATACCTCCCTGTCCAAGTGATAGATGCCCAAGTTGTGTACCCAAATTGTCAGAAAGATGGATATAAGAAATATGATCTTTAAGTCTTTCGAGCGAAAGTGAAAGATTATCCTTTAAAAAGAACTGATTTGCCGTGTCCAGATTGAATTTTAAGTTTGGTCTATCCACTTTATGCAGAAAATTTTCAAAACCATCTGTCGTGCTTATCAAACTACCCATACAAGGATGCATGTGATAGTCCATATCATAAGTTGATGCGATATCACATGCCTTACGAAAAGTCTCTGTCAATGTACCCGAGTACTCCGTCCAATCGAATCGATCTGGTAATGACATGCTCATCATATCTTCTATCGAATAATGCCTCTTAATTGGCATATTTGGAGGATACTGGTAAGGAGGCAAGGGTCCGTTGTCCAAAACTCCCCTGGCACCTAAAGCATTTGCTATTTGGCATCCCTTATCAAATAATTCAAGATTGCGTTCAATGACGTTTTTGTCTGATGAACTAAGATGCGGTAAGACGATACAAAAAATCGGCACATTTAGATCGGATGACTTTATTTTATCCGCTATTATTTGACGATTTTCAAATAAATAATGTATGTTTTTCTCACCTATTGCTTCCAGTTCGATATGCGTAAAACCAAGTTGTCTCATTTCTTCGATATGCTCTACAGTAGAAGAGGCTAAGGGTGGATATCCATGTTTACTGATGGCATATAGAAATGCGCAGACGATATTATCTCTCATTATATAAATACTGATTTTTTAAGAATATTCTGATATTAAACCAAGGACGCCTATAACAGCCATAACCAGGGTGAATGCAATAATCAAAAGCATGCAGACATTCTCCCAGGTCTTGAATGTATAATTGCCAATCTCAGACTTGCGATTCATGAGTATGATCATTAGTACTAAAATCAGCGGAGTAACAATAATGGTTAGTGCCTGCGAAGTTATCATTACACCAATAGGACGTCCTCCAAACAGTGGAACAAAAAGACTGGCAAACAACCCCAAAAGCACCAGCATACGTGATGAGGTTGATTTTAGATTTCTTGCTTTACCTTGAAAATCTGCGATTAACCAGGGGGCTAAGAGTAGGATTGGAAATAATGAGGATAAGCCTGCACAAACTATACCCAGTACGAATAAGCTCGTGGCAAACTTTCCGGCAATGGGTTCCATCATCAATACCATTTCAATGGCATTATCCACTTGCAAACCTCTTGGTTTGAGGGTACCTGCTGCACAAGCCATGATTGCGAGACTTAGAAAAAACATCAGACCGGCCGATATTGCCGCATCTCTTCTTTCTATTTTCAGGTCGGAGATCTTCCATTCTTTCTCCGAAACCAGGATGGACCTTACGACATAGAGTACTCCTCCCATGGTCGTGCCTACCATTCCCGCAACAATCAGGAAACTGTTTTGCTCAGATGGTAAGGAGGGAATCAATCCTTCGAGATATTCCCGGGATGGTGGAGAGGTCATCCCCATCGTCACGACAAAACAGATAGCCATCAAGCCAACAAACACGGCCAACACTTTTTCGAATAAACTGAACTTCGCCTGATAGATCAATACGAATAGCAATCCACCAAAGAATAGTGCGGAGAAGAGAGGAGAAATACCCTCATTGCTCTCGGTAAAGGGACGTGACCACTCCTGTACGACTTGTGTCATCACCCCCATGACTCCAGCACAAGAAATCAACTCACTGGCAACCAGAGAGAACAATATAAATAGACTAACACCTTTACCAAATGACTCTCTAAAGCTGTGCAATGCGGTCTTTTTGGTGACTATTGTATACTTTCCAAATACCACAATAAGAAAAAATGTACCCAGACAGGACAGGAGCAAGGCCCACAATAACTGCATGCCATATTTAGCACCTGATACAGCCATGGTAGTCACACTACCGGTGCCAATATTATAACCCAATAAAAATAATCCCGGAGCTATGGATGCGGCAAATGCCAACCATTTACTTGTACGTCTACTTTCTTCCTGCTGTACCATCTAATCTATTATCTACATTTAAAACCGTGTGCCCAAAAACTCAACACTTCATTTCTATCGACAACCATCAGGCGCATTATCGACAGTAAATGAACATTCAGTTTGGAGTCAGTGCATGGTTTTATCTTCCAAATCGCTGTTTAAAAAAATGAATCATGGACGACCAAGAGGCCTCAGAGGCTCTTTTACTGTAAAACATACCCCCACTCCGATTATCCGCCTTTTCATTAGTAAAAGCATGACCCGTTTGACTAAATGCCTCCAACTGCCAGGTAGCCTTACGACTATTCAGTTCCTTGATGAGACCCAACGTTTCTTCAGGAGTTGCCAGAGGATCTTCCCAGCCATGACACAGCAGTATAGGTGTGACAATGCGACCACGTGACGGTAGATCAGGAGCATCATACACGCCATGAAATGATACTACCCCTGACATATTGATACCACTCCTGGCCAAATCCAATACGCATTTACCTCCAAAGCAATATCCAATGCCACCCACAAAATCATGATCCACTTCGGGAAGAGACCGCAGTTTGTCTACGGCTGAAAGAATCCGTTCTCGCAGTAGATGCCTGTCATTATTCAACGTATCCATCCAGGCTCTGGCTTCCTCAGATTTCATGCTGCTCCGACCCTGTCCATACATATCTATGGCTAATGCCACATAACCCAACCGTGCAAGTGCTTTGGCTTTTTCTCTTTCAAAATCAGTCTGTCCTCTGATCGTATGCGCCACCAGAACACCCGGCCTGTAGTCTGAGACTGCGTCATCATAATATTGTACTGCATTGAAAGGTCCTCCGGGTCCCTGATATATAATCTCCTTACTTACGATCATCGACTACAATTCAGCTTTAAATATGAGATAATTAATTAATATATTATCCATACCTGGCATTATCTAAATGATAAAATTGACATAGTGAAATATGTACTAGACAAATTGCTCCGGGAGATATCATGGATTAATAACCGTACGAGATTTTGTGATGGTAACCGGCCCCAAAATGCCCGAGGGCTTCACCTCCCAATTGGAGGCATCAAAAGGACGGTAATCAATATTTACAAAATTGATATCATGAAATATTCGCCAGGGAATTTCCTGTTTATCCATGTAGCGTATCCTGTTAGCCGGAAGATTTGTCACCAAAACCTCTATCGTATTTTCCCCCGCTTTTACATCCTCAAGCACTACTTCAAAAGGACCATCTATTACTGTGTGCTCTCTTCCATTCCATATAATGGTTGCGGATGCGCCAACCTTCCCCAGGTTTAATATATAGTGACCCGCCTCTTCGGCATGGAAAGTAGTTTTGTAGCGAGCAGTTCCACTGAAATTTTCATAATCTGATCCAAATGCTGTCCACGATCTCAATTCATCCATAATCACGGGACCAGGTAAAGCCGGTCCACCCTGCACAAAAGAAACTTGCCATGGTCCTTCGTGAGAAATGCTTATATCCTCCCTATTTGTATAACCCCAATCCTGGGTTGTCGATAGTCCATGACTGGTGTATAATATCATGGTGCCTCCGGGTGGCATCTGAAGAAATATGGAAGGTAAATCTCCTTCCCGGACAGGGACTCTACCAATTTTTCCTGTCATTGGATCCATGAATGCTGCATGATCTTCCAAATATGCCAGCGTAGTCCAATCTTCGACGGTCTCGTGTGTGCTGTTTTTTAAGAAATAGAAATATCCATCCTCCGTAGCTCGTCGTATGTACTCGATTCCCTTACTGGCCAAATCCTGCTCTGCAGAAACCCCAAGAGAGGCTAATTCACTGACAATACCATCATTCGGAATGACCGGTAATTTTTCTGCGTATTTTTTTAGCACATCAAATGCTGACCGCTGACTTTCCAGCGAGAAAAAACCAGAAACATCCGAAGGAATATCGTTCTGAAAAATAACAGTAGCTCCTTCCAGCGCCATTTCCACAATTTCCTGAAAGGTTCTAACGGTCATATATTGTGTCTCGGGAACAATGATCGCCTGGTATTCTTGTCCTGCTGCCTGGATTTTCTCATCATCAACTTCCAATGACGTCAATTGCCGATCAGAAATATAATCGAAGCTTACTCCTGCCTTTGACAAGTCCTCAGCTAGATCTCCGATTGGATGATTATAAAACCAGTCAGGATGATGTACGGCAAGCTGCTTCTTAAGCGGCCCCACTTCATGGATTATATCATCGTATGGCCAAAAAATCAGCACATCATTGTCTGGTTTTCCGGTTTGCAGCACAGATTGACAATTGGTGATATACTCTGTCAGTTTTGGAATATCCTGCCAATAAGGATTTCTGGGGTTCATTTGCACAGATGCATAAAAAACCCATCCTGGCCATGCCGCATCTTCCGGCGAATAGGCCGTACCTTGAAAAATAAGGTGATTTATTCCTGCGAGAAAAAGATGGTCACAAGAAGCCCGGATACTATCCAGTCCTACAGTAAAGTGTTCTCCCAACCATGTACTGGCTTCAGCAGATGCAAGTGGCTTGTTCATTACATGAGCAGCCGAGGAGGCAAATTTATTAATCAACACATCAGCATCCGGTCCGGAAAGTGGCCCAAAAATCTCGGTTTCGGGAATATCGCATGCACCATAGAGATCAAGCATATTGCCCGGAGATCCATGTGCCTGATTACGATTGAGACTACCATGCTCATGCGACCAGGTAGTGAGCTTGGCAATAAAATTATCATGGAGCATATCCGATAAAGTCTTCCGGTAATCTGCCTGAATCCTTAAAACCAGCTCCGGATCACCCTGCCCCATTAAGGCCGGTATATAATCCTGAAGACCATATCCCCGATATTTTAGGAAGGAAGAAAATATCTCGGCGGTACCATCGCCCATATATTCAAATGAGTCGTGGAAATATGATCGAATAGTACCCTGCGGAATCGATGCCAATCGGGCAGCGATCGTATCCAAAAACTGTTGGGAGGCGGCCTCACTATATACGTCTATCGAGTATCCTTCACCTCCCGGGCCCGGTCGTTTGACCTTTCCCCCTGACCATTCTACACGGACTACATAGAGGATCCAGTCACCTGTTTCGGGTGTCCACTGCAAATGCCCGTTCTCATCTCGTCTGCGAGTCATTTCCAACGTGAGTCCCGAATCTTTTTCGATAGCCCTTATGTGTAGTACCCGCTTATCCGACAGGTCAAGGTCTAATTTTACACCGGCTTTAATGGAGAGGGTATCAATTCTTAGTGATGCGTTTGCTTGCTGCAGCGTCACAAAGGGGCCTCCACAGCGCCATCCGGAGCCGGGGGGAAGATCTACGGCCATGCCACGGCTGGCCGCTGCATCCAGTGTGTGCTGCAGCATATCGACCCAGTGCTTTGACAGGTATTCAATACTCACGTCTTCCTGACCTTTCACACCATAGATGGGTGTTATCTCGACACCGCCAAAACCAGCTTCCTTCAACTGATCCAACATAACATCGATGTTGTGTTCATCAACCGCACTTCCATGCCACCACCATCGTGTCCACGGCTTCGTTTCCCGCTCTACCACGGGCCAGGTCAGTTCCTGCGCCACCACGGTAGTGGTAAAGGAAAGGAGGATGTACAATACAAATCCTCGAGAAGTAATATTCATAGTTTAGAAATTTCGTTGAGAAAGGTCGCCACCTTTTCAATAAATACCGGTTGAAAATAATCAGGGCTACCGTGGCCTGCACCTGGCAGGATTTCCAGAGTGCTTGATAATCCTGCTTTTTGATAAGCGGCGTATAGCTCAAGAGCCTGATTGACAGGGACCTGAACATCCTGATCTCCGTGCACAATCATCATAGGGGGATCTCCCGCACCCACATGAAATACCGGACTGGCTAATCGGGCGAGATCTTCCGCCTGGTCGAGTGGCTTCCCCAGCAAAAGTGCCAGCGCAGGTGCTCGTACACTGAGACCATGAGGCGTAGATTGAGACAAAATGGTTAAAAAATTGGTTGGACCAAAAAAATTAATGACTCCCTGAATATCTGAAGACTGATCCATATGCTTTCCAAGCTCTCCCTCTAATGCTTCCACCCCATTCGTGACTCCAGCCAGGGCTACCAAATGTCCACCCGCTGACGAACCCCAGATATATATCTTATCAGACTGATAGCCATACTGATCTGCTTGGGCTCTGAGGAACCGTATGGATGCTTTAATGTCATGCATTTGCGCGGGAAAAGGAGCTTCGACACTTAACCGATAGTCTACACTCGCCAATGCATATCCATGCTCCAGCAAGTCCAGGGGTGGATTTTCTTTTGATCCGGAATGCCATGCTCCGCCGTGTATCCATACTACCAGTGGAGGGTTGTCTGATGCCGGCATATATAAATCTACCACCAATTTCCTATCCCCCACCTCAGCATAGACGAGGTCCTTATGTTGAGGCGCTTGTCCTCGTAAAGTACTTGTCATAAGCATCACCAGTAATAAGGTTAATAATGTA
>JAUILM010000263.1 GCA_030432855.1 Bacteroidia bacterium | reverse complement strand
CAAACGATTTCCTACCGGTGAACTTTGGCTTAGGTGCTGCGTGGGATTTTCAGTTTGATGACTACAACCAGTTGACTATCACTGCTGACTTGAATAAGTTGATGGTACCCACTCCTCAGCACGAGTTTATTGATGACAATCAAAATGGAATTAATGACTACCGGGATAAGCCTTTCTTCAGTGGAGTACTGGGGTCCTGGTCTGATGCACCGGAAGGATTTAGTGAAGAACTTAAAGAGATTTCTTATTCTCTTGGTCTGGAATACTGGTATGACAATCAATTTGCATTGCGAGCCGGATACTTCTATGAGAATCCTTTAAAAGGAAATCGACAATATATCACTGCAGGTCTGGGGCTTAAGTACAATGTTTTTGGTATCAACATGTCATACCTCATTAGTACTTCTAACACCCTGGCCAACAGTAACCCTTTGGATAAAACCTTAAGATTCTCATTACTCTTTGACTTTGGAGCTTTGGGCAATGATGAGGTCCCTGCCAACTAATTAACTTCAATTACACAAGAATAGGAAAAGGCCTTGCACAACAGCAAGGCCTTTTTTGATTAAAAGATCGTGAGGATATAAACCGGATTCTGTATCCCGACTTCCCGGGATTTCCATCATTTATCTAGGCCAGTCTTCACAGACAGGCTCCATCTGCCTACCCCTCCCGAATATCCGAAGATAATTGAGCGAGCAGCTCAACTTACCAGTTTGGTAAATCGGAATGTACATGGCATTTCAACCCGCAAGGTTTATCCCCATCTCATGTTGCCATGAAATAGCGTGTGCTCTTACCACACGATTTCACCCTTACCCCACCATAGCAGGGCGGTATTGTTTCTGCGACACTTTCTGTTTCCTGCACATTTGCAAGAACCCATCCGTTAGATGGTACGGTGCTCTACGTTGTCCGGATTTTCCTCACTGGAGATAAAAATCTCCAGCGCGATGGAACTCCCCACGATCAGTTCTTATAAAATATTTCTTACAAACGCAGAATAAACTAATTATAAATTATAAATTTGTTTAATACGTGTTTGTAAGACCTTCAATCCTCCTACTATCAACGAGATCAAACATACGTTTTTACTTTGGGTCATGGCAGCTGTCCTGTGGCTGATAGCAGGATATACCCACTATCGCTTTTTTCAAAGCGGCACCGCCCCCACGGCCAAAGTCAAAATTGAAGAATATCTACAACATACTGATGAGGAAATAAATCAAATTGTTGCAGATTCGGGGTTGATTCTTTCGCTGACAAGCCTATTTCCTGATGATGATCTGGATGTGACCTCTATGAGTCACGCCCTGGATTTGTCTGAAAATGCCTATACATTCTTCATTTTCAATCATCGTAACAGACTACTATACTGGTCCAATGACAAGGCTAAAATCCCAGGATCTGAGATATTAACGCGTAGTGGTCCTCTATACCATGACGATTTAGGTACCTATCATTTTTACAATAGAAATATTGTAATCGGCAAGGAGAATCTACGATTCATCGCATATGTTCCGATTTATAAGAAACTAGTGGGTAATCCTTTTAGTCATATTTCAAAGCATATTCCACCGGATCTGACACTATCCGATGATGGAGGTCTATCTATTCTATCTCCAGGGGGAGAAGAGTTGCTCTATATTCGAGATCAGGATAGTCCGACTCTGTCGAGGACACAAGTGCTGATATTGGTGGTACTTTATACCCTCGCCTTCCTGGCACTCGGCATCGCGGTGATGCATATTTCACACTTCGTCCGTCAGAAATTAGGTGCCTGGGCCAGTATTGGGTTCATTGCATTTACAGCAGTTGTATTACGTTTGATCACTTTGGTGTTTGATTTTTCACAACATTTTGAGTCCATTCCCATTTTTGATGCATCACTAATGAGTCCTGGCTTTAAGAATAGCCTCGGAAATATATTGGTGAACATAGTGATTTTTCTATGGGTATCCATTTACACGATAAATTACATGCCCTCCAAATTCCGGAAAAATCTAACACAGCAACAGCGGGTGCTGATTGCAGCTGTTCAGTATTTCCTGATCTTTCTAGGTACAGTTCTGCTGACAAGATTCTGTGGTGACATTATACAACATACCTCCATTGATTTTGACTTCGACAGTGTATTCAATTTAGATATACTCAGCGTTGCTGCACTTATAGGCGTCATACTTTTACTCTTCGCCCAGTTTCTTTGGTCTGTAAAATTGATGTCTATAGTCACAGAGCTCAATCTTTCTATTCCAGAGAGGTTGTTGGCCGGTGGTCCTACGCTACTGTTGACACTTCCCATCTTATACTTTTTAAGTCCATCGATTCCCATTTTTCAATTTGTGCTGGTCGCAACCATATTTATCCTACTTCTTGACCTATTCCTGGAAGTAAACACACCAAATTTCACGTGGATTGTACTCTGGCTGGTGGTTCTGGCTGGATTTTCTTCCATCATGCTCTTCAAATACAATAATGACAAGACCACTCAGGTTCGGCTACAGGTGGCAAAGTTGCTCACCGAACAAGTCGACTCCGTTGCGTTGAATGAAATGACTGGCATTCTCGAAAGCGCTGAGAAGCTGGATGGGATGCGTAATGATTCCACCTTGCGAAGATCTATCAGAAGCATTATTGAACGAGAATCCGACTACCTAACTACATATTACAATCTTTCGTTTTCAAGAATTCGCCCGGCGCAAACTCAGGGTCAGCCTATTCAACATAGAGATTTAGAATATTATGAGGACAAAAACGCACTGGATCGTTACAGTTTTCCGATAGAGACCCAGGGTGAAGGATCATTATTTGTCATACTAGAGAAAAAGAAGGTGAGCTACGACAGCCCCCTCAATAGCATATTACCTATCACCCCTTACAAGGGTATTGAGCTATTGGAGGACTATGACTACGCCATTTATAAAGGACGACAATGCATTGAAAGAAGCTCACCCGAATACCAGATGGTTCTGGATCAACTCCCTCCCGTGGCTGGTCGCACAGCTATATACTATCCGGTAGGTCGGTCAGAGCTTCTATATAACAATGGCACCTATACCACGATCGTAGGTAGAAAACTGACGGGTCTCATTAAACCTGTTTCACTGTTCTCTTACCTTTTTGTCATTGTCGTTTTTATCATCCTTTTTCTCGTGGGTGTCAACTCAATTTATGAATACCTTCCACCCGAATTAAATCTTAGATTCTCCAGTCAAATTTCGTTGCGAAATAAGATCCAGGTATCCGTTCTGGCACTTATTGTCTTATCATTTATCATCATTGGTATTGTGACGGTGTTCTACTTTCAGAATACAGCTGAGAAAAAGAAAATCGACACACTCAAACAAACCGCTTCTTCACTTCAGTATGAGATACAAACCTCAATCATTGATGAAAATGCCAGCACTCTCAATACTGGTCTAAAGCAATTCATCCAAAGTCTGGCCATCAAATACAACTCCCATATTCAGGTCTACGACAGTGATGGCATCTTAGTGCAGGCATCAGATGAAAAGGCACAAAATCGCGGCTATCTAAGTGATAGAATCAGTATAGAACCACTCATCTCACTCAAGAAATTTGATGAACCAATTTTCATCCATACGGTCAAGTCCGAGGCCCTTCCCCAATATTTTTCTGCCTATATCACTATAAAATCATCGTTTGATAAGCTGATAGGGTACGTAGGCCTGCCCATCTATCCCAATGAAAAAATTGAAGGCAATGAAGTGAAAGATTTCATGGGCACGTTGCTCAACGTCTATGTGTTCCTCTTATTAATTGCCGGGGCATTTGCACTGGCAGTGGCAAACAGTATCACGCGCCCAATGACGGTACTCGGACAGAAACTGAAAGACTTTAAGTTGGGTAAATCAAACGAACCTATCGTTTGGAAAGCCAAGGATGAACTTGGACTTCTGATCCAGGAATACAATCAGATGATTGTCAAACTAGACGAAAGTGCCGATCTGCTTGCCCTGACAGAACGAGAAGTGGCCTGGCGCGAAATGGCCAAACAAGTGGCTCATGAAATCAAGAATCCTTTGACTCCCATGAGACTCAGTATACAGCATCTACAACATGCGATGCAAAAGGCAGACCCGATCGAGTCCCGGCAATTAGTACAAAGGGTTGGAATCACCCTAATCGAACAGATTGATAATCTCTCACGGATTGCCGCGGAGTTCAGCACATTTGCCAAGATGCCCAAACCCCAATATGAGCGTATCATTTTGAATGATTTGGTAGCTTCTGTCCATGATCTCTTTAAGAAAAGGGATGATATGGACTTCAATCTGTATGTGCCTATTGATGAGATCTATGTGAATGCCGATAAGAGTCATCTACTCCGGGTACTTAATAACCTCATCAAAAATGCCATCCAGGCAATTCCAGCCAGCCGTCGGGGCATAATAGACATCAAGCTAGACACCCGGGGAGACTGGGCTGTGATTCAGGTAGTGGACAATGGCAAGGGTATCAGTAAGGATATGCGTGAGAAGGTGTTCTATCCAAACTTCACAACCAAAACGTCGGGAACAGGTTTGGGATTAGCTATTTCGAAGAATATCATTGAGTCGTTTGGTGGTAAAATATACTTCGAAACTGAGGAACACGTTGGGACGAAATTCCACTTTGAGCTTCCGTTACTGAAGAACATAGAGTCTGAATATCCCTTCAGACATCGATTTGAATCAAACTTATAGACTGTAAATTCAGCAGCCTTTGAAGACGGAAGTGCCGATTACTTACCTAGCACTTCGACGATAGATGCTCCAATCTCTGCAGGAGACTCTACGACTTTAATACCACATTCAGCCATGATGCGCATCTTGGCGGCAGCTGTATCATCAGCCCCTCCAATGATCGCTCCAGCGTGTCCCATCTTCCGACCTTTGGGTGCCGTTTTTCCTGCAATAAATCCTACCACCGGCTTTGTACCATGCTCTTTAATGTAGTAAGCTGCTTCGGCTTCCATGCCTCCACCAATCTCACCGATCATGACGATTGCCTCAGTCTCTGGATCATTCATGAGAAGCTCCACTGCTTCCTTTGTAGTCGTACCCACTATCGGATCACCTCCGATCCCAATGCACGTGGACTGTCCCAGGCCGGCCCGGGTCACCTGATCTACGGCTTCATAGGTAAGTGTCCCGGATCGAGAAACGATTCCGATCGTACCTTTCTTGTGAATGAAACCCGGCATAATGCCCACTTTGGCTTCACCTGGCGTGATGACGCCCGGACAGTTAGGTCCTACCAGTACGACATCTCTATCTTCCAAATAGGCTTTGGTCTTGACCATATCCTGTACTGGAATTCCCTCCGTAATACAAATGATCACTTTAATGCCGGCATCCGCAGCTTCCATAATGGCGTCAGCTGCAAAGGCGGGTGGCACAAAAATCACTGAAGTATCTGCTCCCGCATTCTGCACGGCATCAGCTACGGTATTAAATACAGGCTTGTCTAAATGAACCTGTCCCCCTTTACCTGGGGTGACACCTCCCACCACATTGGTGCCGTATTCAATCATTTGCGTCGCATGGAACGTACCTTCTTTTCCGGTAAATCCCTGCACAATAATCTTGGAGTCTTTATTTACTAGTACAGACATGAATTCTAATTAATCAATAATAAAAACGCGTTCTCCGGGTTTTTTCATGAAGTACTTTTCCCGGGCGTACTTTTCCTTGTTTTTAGTGATATCGGCCTGAAGTAACTTAGTTGATTCCAGGTCCTTTATCAAAAAATCTTTCTGATCCTCCAGCTGATCAATCGTTTGACTGAGCTGCCATTGAGTGACCATTGCATTCTTATCAAAAAACAATAACCAGATCGTGAAGAAGGAAAATGCTACGAAGTACTTGTTGAATATCAATCGGGAAACCCTATAGGGGATAGTCCGATACTTAGTACTTTTCGTAGCTTTCATATTGACATATTAGGACTTAAATATAATAATTTTTTATACTATGATCCTAATAGTGCCTTACCGGGATATACAGCAGTATCTCCCAACTCTTCCTCAATTCGTAGTAATTGATTGTATTTTGCTACCCGATCAGATCTTGAGGCTGAACCCGTCTTGATCTGTCCTGTGTTTAATGCCACTGCCAAATCCGCGATAGTCGTATCCTCCGTTTCTCCAGATCGGTGACTCATCACCGATGTCATTCCATTGCGAGTAGCCAGAGACACCGCGTCAATTGTTTCAGAGAGCGACCCAATTTGATTTACTTTGATAAGAATGGAGTTTGCTGCATTCGTGTCAATACCTTTCTGGAGTCGCTTTGTGTTGGTGACAAACAGATCGTCTCCTACCAGCTGGACCTTATCTCCGATCTGAGCCGTCAGATTTTGCCATCCTGCCCAGTCGTCTTCATGCAATCCATCCTCAATCGATAATATGGGATACTTACTCACCCAATCCTTCCAATACGATACCATCTCATCACTGGTTAGCTTATCGCCAGTGGATTGATGGAAATGATATACTTTTTCCTCTTCATTATAAAACTCAGATGCTGCAGCATCCATAGCGATCATCACATCCTCACCCGGACGCAGACCTGCTGATTCAATCGCCATCAAAACAGTTTCTATTGCTTCCTTATTGGAAGAAAGATTGGGTGCAAAACCACCCTCATCTCCTACGTTGGTAGAATGGCCCATTTTACTCAACACCTTTTTCAGGTGATGGAAAATCTCAACTCCTTTTCGCAGCCCATCAGAAAAACGATCCGCGCCAACTGGCATCACCATAAATTCCTGAAAGTCGATACTGTTGTCCGCATGAGATCCACCATTCAGAATGTTCATCATGGGTACAGGTAGGACATGTGCATTTACACCACCTACATATCTATATAGGGGAAGATTGCACTCGAGAGCTCCCGCCTTGGCAGCTGCCAGGCTCACACCGAGAATTGCATTTGCGCCCAGTTTACTCTTATTTTCTGTTCCGTCCAGTTCGATCATAATCTGATCCAGGTACACCTGATCCTGCACGTCAACACCAACCAGTGCTTCCATGATATGATCTTCCACGTTGCGGCAAGCCTTACTCACTCCTTTCCCAAGGAATCGATCTTCATCTTTGTCTCTCAGCTCGACAGCTTCATACTTCCCTGTAGAAGCCCCTGAAGGAACGGCCGCTCTTCCGATAGCTCCCATTTCAGTAAGCACCTCCACTTCCACGGTCGGGTTACCACGGGAGTCCAGGATCTCCCGGGCCTTAATATCGATTATACTACTCATTGTAGAATATTTTCTGTTTTATAGGTTGAAATTAGTTTTATGAATTGGTCGAAGAGGTAGCGGGCATCATGTGGCCCCGGACTAGCCTCCGGATGGTACTGGACAGAGAACGCCATTCCATCTTTCTGACGAATACCTTCCACGCTTTGATCATTGAGGTTGATATGTGTCACCTCAATATTTGCATGATCTTCAGGAATTGCCTTGCTAGTGACAGCAAAACCATGATTCTGACTGGTAATCTCGCACAGGCCGGTCTCTAGATTCTTCACTGGATGATTGATGCCACGATGTCCATGGTGCATCTTATGTGTCGGAATATCATGCGCCAAGGCAAGCACCTGGTGACCCAGGCAAATACCAAATACGGGTTTGGAAAGCTTCAATATGGACTTGGCATTAGCAATGGCATAGTCCATAGCCGCAGGATCTCCGGGTCCATTTGAGAAGAAATAACCGTCGGGTTCCCATGCTT
>JAUILM010000262.1 GCA_030432855.1 Bacteroidia bacterium | reverse complement strand
AAGCGGGATGCTCCGCTTGCCTTGGAATGAATGAAGACAAGATTCCAAAGCAGGAGTACTGTGTATCTACTTCGAATCGAAACTTTGAAGGCAGACAAGGCCCCGGTGCACGTACCATTTTGGCCAGTCCTCTAATGGCTGCAGCCACTGCTCTGGAAGGAAAAATTGTTGACGTAAGAGAATACATATCATAATGGATAAAATAGAATTTGTAAAATCTACCTGTGTTCCTCTCCCTATTGAAGATGTGGATACAGATCAAATAATACCTGCCCGATTTCTGAAAGCCACTACCAAGGAAGGATTTGGCGACAACCTTTTTTGCGACTGGCGATACAATGCGGATGGAAGTCCCAAAGAAGATTTTGTCCTCAACAATCCAATCTACTCAGGAGAAATTCTGGTGGCTGGAAAAAACTTTGGCTGTGGATCCAGTCGCGAGCATGCGGCATGGGCCATTCATGGCTATGGCTTTCGGGTACTCGTATCCAGCTTCTTTGCTGACATATTCAAAGGAAATGCCCTCAACAACGGTATCCTTCCGATCACCGTATCACAAGAATTTCTGGACCAGGTATTTAAGGCAATCGAAGCCGATCCCAAGGCGATCCTTGAAGTATCCCTTCCCGATCAAACGATTACAATCGCTGCTTCAGGAGCTCAGGAATCCTTTGACATCGATCCCTATAAAAAGAAGTGTCTGCTCAATGGATACGACGATATAGATTATTTACTAAGTTTAACGGATAAAGTTAAGGCCTTTGAGGAGGCACGAATCTAAAGACCTATAAAAATATAATGAACGCGAAAATAGCTGTACTGCCCGGAGATGGCATAGGACCTGAAGTAATTGAGCAGGCCTTGAAGGTGATGAATGCTATCGCTGATCGCTTTAATCACGAATTCACTTATTGTTTTGGAGATGTGGGAGGGATCGCCATTGATAAAACGGGGAATCCACTGCCACAGGAAACTCTGGATTCCTGTCTCAACAGTGATGCAGTACTTTTTGGAGCCATCGGCGATCCGAAATACGATAATGACCCTAAAGCCAAAGTAAGACCTGAGCAGGGATTGCTGGGTATGCGTAAGGCCCTGGGTTTATTCTGTAACATTCGGCCAGTCACTATTTTCAAGAATCTTAAGCACCTCTCCCCCATCAAGGAGACATATCTGGACGGTGTGGATATGGTGATCTACCGTGAATTAATTGGCGGTATATATTTTGGTCCCAAAGGACGAAGTGAGGACAATACGTCTGCTCACGACACCTGTGTATATTCTATCGATGAAATCGAGCGTATTGCACATCTGGCTTTTCAGCAAGCGATGAAGCGTCGCAAGCATCTGACCCTGGTAGACAAAGCCAACGTCCTTGAAACTTCACGACTATGGCGCGAGCATATTCAGCGGATAGCCACTGAATATCCAGAGGTGGAAACGAATTACATGTTTGTAGACAATGCTGCCATGCAACTTATTGTATATCCAGCTCAGTTCGATGTGGTCCTTACCGGCAACATGTTTGGAGACATCATTTCTGATGAAAGCAGTGTACTAGTGGGATCCTTAGGATTACTACCATCTGCCTCTATTGGTGAAAAGACCAGTGTATTTGAACCCATTCATGGATCGTATCCACAAGGTGCTGGAAAAGATATTGCCAATCCGATTGCTACGGTACTGTCAGCCTCTCTCCTGCTGGATCATTTGGGACTGACAGAAGAAAGTAATGTCGTTAAGAATGCAGTCTCCCGTTTTCTGGAGGCAGGTATTGGAACGCCCGACCTGAAAGGTGCTACGGAAGTATCCTGCTCCAAGGCAGGCGATCTTCTGGAAGCACTGGTGATGGATGACGACCTGGTATTGAGTTCTGAAAAGTTCGCAACAGGATCATCAACCATCATTTAAAAGCTCCCTCAGGTTTCTATCTATCTATTTGGAAGCTTCTTGTTTCTCTGCGATGATTTCAGAGACTGAGACTCCCTGCAACTTACTTTCGATCCAATCAATGACGTTTAAGTAGATGAAAGCTCTTCTTTCGTAGGGATCCTTATACAACTTCATTAAGGCCTTTTGTGTACTGAGTAAGAGTTTTCGATCCATGACACCTCCCAGTCGTAATTGCTTACGCATAAAGGCCAATACTTCGAGCTGTACCCGGTTGCGATCTTTGATCTTATCAAAAAAGCGACTGACAGACTTCTCCAGATATTCGAGAAGTGCGTAATTGCCGAGCTCATAGTGAGCTAACAGATGTAGTAGTCTTGCATATGATTGAATATCTTCTCTCAGGTGGCCCACTTTGAGATTAATGATCTTATTGAGGTAGTCAATGGCATCCCCATATTGACCACTGGCAAAATACAGCCATGCTATTCTGTAATAGAACACCAGTACCCTATGCAAGTCCAAATGTCGGTCGTACTCTTTGATTTTCTCTTCGATAATGGGTACGAGTTTCAAACCCTCTTCAAAAGTACCTTCCAGATAGTGTTTATTGAGTACACCAGAATAATAATAGAGGAAGTAAATGATTTTGGATGTCACATTTAGATTGTCTCCATACTCCGCCTCAAACTTTTCAAATTTCCGCAAATACTTCCTGTGAGTATCAATTTTTCCCAATCCATTTAGGGAGGTAAGCAAGTAGTGTACCCCTCTCATATAGATATCCGGATCTTCTTCAATCATCTTTGGATTGCTTTCAAACAGGGAGACCCAGTTGTGTGCATGCTCAGCACACTTCTCAAAATCCAACAGTATATAGTAATACCAGACGTAGCTTTGATGTAAAAAGATTTTCTCAAAGAAAGTAAGGGTACTATACTGCAAATCAGGCAAGTTGGATTTAAAATAATCCTGTACCACAAATGCATCCTTTTCATCCTTGGCGTGGCCAATTTTTATATAGAGTCCGTGTATCTTAAGCTTTAGATTAGTGAGCTTATTGCTGTTGTAAAGGATACGATTTCGTTCATCCGACTCATCAATCAGGTTTTCTACCTTATTTTTTATTTTTCTACTTCGAGTGATATGCTTCTCCTCGATTAGTTTTTCAAACTCCAGAATTTCGTAATGCAATATGTCCTGATTGGACTCTTTCGCAATACCTTTAATTCTACTTAGGAGCTTCAAACTCTGCATATACAGGCCTTTCCCGTATAAAATCCTGGCAAAGTCGATCTGTTCTCTGATTTGTATATCAATATTCTTGTTGATATGAATCATTCTCAGACTCGTGAGCAACTGTGTATAGAGATGTCTCTTCAGGTTCGAAAGTTGCCCCTTTGACAGGTTTCGAAACTTCTTAAAAACAACCTCTTCATCATAGACTTCCATCTGGTCAAGAATGTCAAAAAGTCGAATAAATTTCGCTTCACTCTTCTGGTGAGTACGCTTTGCAAAGAGCTTAAAATTTCTCTTTTCGGCCTTTGTGAGACCTTTCACCAGATTAAAAAGCTGATCAGAAGTAGAGATAGGCATAACAAATGTATTGTTGTTAAATAACTGATTTTCAATGCGTTTTACTAAAATTTCGGTCCTTGTGGCTGTAGCATTTTCAGGATTTATCAAGTACTAAAATCATCGTGTCATCACATAGATTTGGTTCAACAAAGAAAAACTAATTTCCTAAATCTCGTAAAGGAGCAATTTAAAATTCAAAGCTATGAAGAAAATTGAAGCGATCATTAGAACCACGAAATTTGAAGCAGTTCGTGATGCGCTCGCCAGAATTGGTGTCAACTTTTTTTCCCTGAAAGATGTCAAGGGCTATGGTTTGCAAAAAGGAGAAGTACATACATATCGTGGTGCAGATCTGGGTGCAGACTACATTCCCAGATTACAGATGGACATCGTGACGTCAGATGAAAAAGTAGAAGAAATAATGACCACAATCGAGCAAGCGGGTCGCACCGGCAATGTTGGTGACGGTAAGATTTTCGTCTATGACATCGAGCGTGTTGTCCGTATCCGTACCGGAGAACGAGACAAAGACGCAGTCTAAAAAAACGTCAAAAAAATTTTTAAACCAACAAGAATCATTACTTAAAATCTAAAGAAATTAATCATGAATGAAGCGTTGTTTACCGCGAATAATTTATGGATCCTCGTCGCAACAATTTTGGTGTTTATTATGCACCTGGGATTTGCCAGCCTGGAATCCGGCTTCGTTAGAAGAAAAAATACCGTCAACATACTTTTTAAGAATAGTATGATCATTGCCATTGGGTTATTGACATACTTTATCTGTGGATTTAATCTGATGTATCCTGGCGAAACTGCCACAGGATTTTTCGGATTTGCTGGTTTCGGCCTATCACTGCCAGATGGTGATGCTGGTGGCATTGCCTATGCTGACGGTGCTTACGCTTATTACACCGATTTTATTTTCCAGGCAATGTTTGCAGCCACTGGAGCGACCATCGTATCTGGTGCTGTTGCAGAGAGAATTAAATTAAATTCATTCCTGGTATTTACCATAATTTTTGTCGCTCTTATTTACCCCATTGCAGGTATGTGGAAGTGGGGAGGTGGATGGCTTGACGCCAGAGGCTTTTATGATTTTGCAGGTTCTACCCTGGTTCACTCTGTGGGTGGATGGGGAGCTCTTGCTTGCATCATGGTATTAGGTCCCAGAAAAGGAAAATACACCAGTAAAGGTATTCAGGCGATCCCTGGTCACAGTATGCCTCTTGCAACTCTAGGTGTATTCCTACTATGGTTCGGATGGTTTGGATTCAATGGTGGATCTGTACTTTCTGCTGATCCCATGGGTGTATCACTAGTATTTGTAACTACTTCTCTGGCCGCTGCCGGTGGTGCTGTAGGAGCATTTTTCACCTCTTATGCCATGTTTAAATCACATGACCTTTCCATGGTATTAAACGGAATATTGGGCGGTCTTGTAGGTATTACTGCAGGTGCTGATTTGATGAGTCCAATGGCATCTATCATCATTGGCTTGATTGCAGGTATCATCATTCCATTATCTGTAGTATTCTTCGATCGTACTTTAAAATTGGACGATCCTGTAGGTGCCACTTCTGTTCACCTGGTATGTGGTATTTGGGGAACATTAGCCGTTGGAATCTTTGGATCCATGGCCGGTGGCGGACAATTCATTACTCAATTAATCGGAGTATTGGCCTATGGTGTATTCACCTTCGTCTTGTCTTACCTTTTGATCACGGTCATCAAGGCTGCGATGGGTGTAAGAGTAACCGAAGAAGAAGAAATCAAAGGACTGGATTTGGCAGAGCACGATATGGAAGCTTACACTATGTAATTAATCCATATTTAGAAGTCTGACAAGATCTTCTCTAAATAAATACAACAACAATAATCCCCCGAACAGGTGCGATAAATACCGCACCGAGAGTATGGGAGGTGAGAACAGAAAAGAATTAGATTTTATTCTCATCTCCCCATTTTTCCACAAGAAATTGATCACATTCTAAAAGAAATAAAAAGATGACTTTATCTACACAAAAATCTCGACAACACCTTTTATGGTTATTATTACTGGCCATGGTGACATCTGTACAATCAATTTACGCTCAAGATGACATGGCCGAGGAGGAAGAGGAAGAAAGTCCACTTTCTATTAGTGGCTCTGTCGATGTTTATTACAAATATGACTTCGCAGGTAGTGCCGCGGCAGGTGGTAACATAAGTGGTGGTGAGAATTATACATTTTTTGCACCAGACCATAATTCATTTTCCATTGGTATGGCCAACCTGATTTTAGAAAAATCAGTAGGAAAAACTTCATTCGTTGCTGATTTATCTTTTGGCCCACGGGGTGCCAGTAGTTCTATTCCAACTCTGAGCATCGATGATGGTTCTTTCCATATTCAAAACTTGTACGTAGCTCATTCTTTTTCTGACAATGTCACTATGAGCTTAGGATATATGGGAACTTTCGTAGGTTATGAAGTAATATCCCCAACGGGTAACTTCAACTATTCTACTTCACATTTATTTTCCTGGGGTCCATTCCAAAATGCCGGTTTAAAATTCGATTTTGCATTGTCTGATCAGTGGGGATTCATGATTGGTATATTTAACGACTGGAACACTTATACTGATTTTACATCAGGTAAGGATCTCGGTATGCAACTTTCATATGCGCCATCTGATGGGACAAGTCTTTACTTAAACTTTGTAACAGGAGAGCAAACGGGTACTGAGATCGATCTTACTGCCGGATTTCAGCTGGCTGAAACCTTCTACCTGGGTGTGAATGCCGCAACTTACAGTGCGGGTACAGGAAGTTTATTTGGTGCAGGAGACTCAGGTTTCTCAGGTGTGGCTCTTTATCCACAGCTAACTGTAAGCGATAATGTAACAATAGGTTCCAGGCTCGAACTATTTTCAGAAAAGGAAATTGGTGATATTTTCGGAGGAGGATATTCCGAGGCAGCTTCTGTTTTTGGCTTGACATTTACTGCTAACATCACTTCCGGACCACTGACATTTATTCCTGAATTACGATTTGATTCTGCTTCTGAAGACATTTACATTGACTCAGATGGTGCAGCCACTGGAGGTGCTACTCAGTTCCTTCTAGCTGCAGTATATAGCTTCTAATCTTGAAAACAAGAACCCAAACCTGATTTTATTGCATAGTAGTTGTGCTGCCGTGGCCGTTCAAATCTCCCAGAAATCGGTTCTACGGCAGCACAACTCCTGGCTTAAACATAACAAATCGACCTCACTTAAATCGATAGTAGCCAGACAGATAGGACACAAAGTTAGTCGTTAGGAATAACATATAATTTTAATCTTCTGGACATATTTGAAGTGTAGGATGTTATCTTAAAGTTTCATTATTATTCTTAGAAAAAAAAATTCAAATTTCTTATGGCAAAGAGTAAGCTCGAATACATTTGGCTTGACGGATCAGAACCGACTCAAAAGCTAAGAGCTAAAACCAAAATCGTTGATGACTTCAGTGGCAAGGTAGAAGACGCCCCCATGTGGTCTTTCGACGGAAGTTCCACCAATCAGGCGGAAGGAGGTTCTTCAGACTGTCTCCTGAAACCCGTAGCAATCAGTCCAGACCCTGGCAGAAAAAATGGCTGGATCGTTATGACTGAGGTTTTGAATGCAGATGGCACTCCTCACTCTACTAATGCCAGAGCTACAATCGACGATGATGATAATGATTTCTGGTTCGGATTCGAGCAAGAATATTTCCTTGTAGATCCTGAGACGGGTCTTCCTCTGGGATTCCCGGCAGGTGGTTATCCTGCACCACAGGGTCCATACTATTGTTCAGTAGGTGGTAAGAATGCTTACGGTCGTGAGATCGTAGAAGAGCACCTCGATATTTGTTTGGATGCTGGTCTGAACGTAGAAGGTATCAATGCTGAGGTTGCTGCTGGTCAATGGGAATTTCAGACTTTTGCCAAAGGAGGTAAAGCAGCTGGTGATGTAACCTGGATCTGCAGATATCTGCTAGAACGTGTCGCAGAGCAATATGGAATTGCCGTAGAATGGCATCCTAAACCTATCAAAGGAGACTGGAATGGTTCTGGTATGCACGCCAACTTCTCAAATACAACACTTAGAACGGCAGGTTCAAAAGATACGTATGACACCATCTGTCAGGCTTTTGAACCCCGTGTAAAAGAGCATATCGAAGTGTACGGTGCATACAATGATCAACGTTTGACAGGTGCTCATGAGACCCAGTCAATCGATAAGTTCAGCTATGGTGTTTCTGACCGAG
>JAUILM010000261.1 GCA_030432855.1 Bacteroidia bacterium | reverse complement strand
CATTCCATTCTGTTCTACCACTCCGATCAGATTGGCATCTGATGTACGCCGGGATGTTTGACAAGAGAGAATGATCAGGGTAAGCAGACAGACGTAGACTTTATTCATCGCTATTGATTGATGATTATTAAAGTCAGCAATATCCTACTTTACCTTGATTGTAAGGACCCTAGATTTAGATTAATTGTGATCTTCAATACAGTGTGATAAATCCTAACAGAAGGTGTCAAATGCCATTCTCAAGTTATCGGCAATCATTTCGGCACTTCTCCCTTCTATGTGGTGTCTTTCTAACACATGCACCAACTTCCCATCTTTGAAAAGAGCTATAGAAGGGGAAGAGGGAGGATAGGGGAGCATATACTCTCTAGCCTTATTGGTAGCCTCAATATGCACACCAGCAAAAACAGTGGCCAGACGATCAGGAGTTTTATCATTCGTAAGAGCCAACCGTGTACCTGGTCGGGCCATGGCAGCTGCACAGCCACATACTGAGTTGACCACTAGCAGCATGGTTCCTTCCATATTCTGTATCGCATCATCCACTTCCTCTGCTGATGTTAAACCGTCAAATCCATGATCGGTCAATTCCTTCGCCATTGGCATTACCAATTCTAATGGGTACATACTCATTATTCTATGCTTTAATTCATTTTGGTGCAAAAATAGCAATCACAGAGATAACAGTGTTGGCATCAAAATGGTTTGTTTGAAAAATAGTTATCAAAGCAGGAGTAACTAAACTTTTTATTTTTACGATCCGTTGTAGAAACTAAATAATAAGAGAATGACTACTGGACTAGCTGCTGCTGAAGACACCTTACTGCAAAAAGGATTTCTGGACCTGGATGTAGATCCTACTTTAGATTTAGTTGAAGAAATTGAGCGCCTGAAAAAAGAGAAAAACGCCATCATCCTGGCTCACTATTATCAGGAATCAGAAATTCAGGATATTGCTGACTACATCGGTGACAGCCTGGGTCTGTCTCAGAAAGCTGCAGAAACTGATGCCGATATCATCGTTTTCGCTGGAGTACATTTTATGGCAGAGACAGCCAAGATGCTCTCCCCCACGAAGAAAGTACTCTTGCCGGATCTGAAAGCAGGTTGTTCTCTGGCGGATTCCTGCCCACCTCACTTATTTAGAAAATTTAAAGAGAAACATCCCGATGCAGTGGTGGTCAGCTACATCAACTGTACTGCAGAGCTTAAGACATTGACTGACATATGCTGTACTTCCACCAATTCAGTGCATATAATCGAAAGCATACCTAAGGATAAACAAATCATCTTTGCTCCTGATAAGAATCTTGGTGCCTATCTACGCAAGAAGACTGGGAGAGACTTAATCTTATGGAACGGAGCGTGTATGGTGCATGAGATTTTTTCTCATGAAAAAATTACCAAGCTACAAGTTCGTCATCCTAATGCCAAGTTAATTGCCCATCCTGAATGCGAGGCCCATATTTTGGAGAAAGCCGACTTCATTGGTTCTACCACAGGACTACTCAACTTTACAAAAGAAAGTGAAGCTACCGAGTTTATTGTGGCCACTGAAGCAGGTATCATACACCAAATGGAATTGGCTTCACCCAACAAGACCTTCATACCCGCGCCACCGGAAAATACCTGTGCTTGCAATGAGTGTCCGCACATGAAACGCAACACAATGGAGAAGCTTTATCTCTGCATGAAGTATGAGCAACCGGAAATCCACCTGGAAGACTGGATTATTGAGGAAGGTGTAAAGTCCATCAATAGAATGCTGGACATCTCAGAGAAAGCAGGCCTCGGCCTCAAATCCTCTAACGATCCGGACTAATATCTAATCACACCAATACGAGATACTTATACATGCCCTTCTGGGCTAAAGGTTTAGACCCTGAACCTCAGGGCTTTCTATATCCAAATTTGGATCGATATTTGCTAAAGTTTTAGGCTATAGACTCTCGACATACAGATGATATATTCTTCTGATATATAAAGAGTTGTAAAAGAACTATAAACCTAAAACGACGCACAATGAACACCTGCTTTAAAGGTGGGCGTGGCATTATTTTGCTAGCTCTTTTGCTGATTTCACCCTATATTTTAAGGAGTGAAATCATCATCAAAACCTATCAAGACGAAAACCGTGACGGTCTCTTAAATGAAGGTGAAAACCTGATTACGGGACTCCGAGTGACTGGATTTGACGAATCTGGTAATGCATATCCTTTCATAGATGACGGACAGGGAACCTTCACACTTCAGATAGTTCCGACAAGACTCCGCATCCAGGTAGAAGGATATGACCAGACCCTGAGACCGGGGTTCGCTGGACCTACATCGATCTTCTTTGCCGAAGACGGTGATGAAATACTTGTACCGGTACGGACTGGACTTGTTGATCAGGTACAGCATCTTCAAGTGATGATCCCGTGCTATGAAAAAGGAGCATCAGAGAGTAAAGAAGAAAGTCCGGCATTCGTATCTTTTCCCTACGACGCCAGTGGCGTGGCTCAAATGTTTGGTGGCGATGGACCGGATCCCAGTAAAGATGCCAACATAGCACAGATCGGCTCTACCTGGGGTGTTGCATATCATATGAATACCAGCACGGCTATAGCTTCTACTATATTGAAAAGACATGTGGGATTAGGCCCCGGAGGTTTAGGTGCTTTTTATACGATCGATTATCGGACACCAACTCCCACCGTTGAATCTCACGATCTTCAGGGTTTTACGCCTTCTGTTGGGCCAGAAATAGACTTTGGTACCATTCGAAGAGAAACCATTGAACAGGAAGTAGATTCAACAAAACCATATGCCTTATCTATTATTGACGAGCGTATCAAGCAAGCTTCCTATGATATCGATGCATTTCCGAAAGTTGCAAAGAGAGGTTATGGTGATATAGATTTTACCGAAGACCAGCAAGAGCTTTGGATGGTCAATACCTATCAGCGATCTCTCATCTCTATGGATTATGGCGCTAATGGATTCGAAATCACAAGGGATGCCTTAAAGAATTTTCCAATAGAAGATCTCCCCGGATTGCCCAATACCGATCTGTTGTTTAGACAATGCATCAATGTGGGCAGCAACAGTAACTATCAGGGAGCTGAGTCTTTTACCGATGCTAATGGAACACCCTGGGACCGCAATAAATATAATATAGGAGGAATTACTGGCTACAGCGATAAAGGTATTTCCAACACCATGAATGCCGGAGCTTCCACCTCAGAAAAACACGTATATCAAACATGGAGACGTGCGGGAAATTTCTCGTTTGAAATCCCGGTTCCCAAAGAAGAAACATATACAGTTACATTGCATTTCTCTGAACCCAGTAGCTATGTCGAAGGTGACAGAGTATTTGATGTGTATGGAGAAGGAGAAATCCTCATGGAGGATTTTGACATCGTAAAGTCAGCTGGAGGTGTTCGAAAGGCAATGACATATACTTTTGAGGTAGATGTGACAGGTCCGACACTAGACCTTCGGTTTAAAGGACAAATCGCCGGACGCACCCATGAGGCACTGGTCAATGGAATTGAAATCGTAGGTAGTAGCCTGGCACCAACCGGTGTACTTCGTCCCTGGGGCTTGACTTTCCATGAAGGTCGGGGCTATCTGGGGCTGACGAATGATGCCTCCATATCTCAGTCCAGGGATCACCTCTTTGGCTATGTGGTATCGTTCGACCCTCAAAATGTACAGGCAGGATTTAAGGAAGAGCTGGGATTCCCACTTAAATACCCTAGAGAGCGATCATCAAATGCCGAAGAGTCTGATCCTCAACCCTTACGGACGGCAGCATGGCTTCCCTGGGCCGACACCTGGGCTCAAACAAAGATCCCGACTAAAAACGAACCTCTTTCTTTCCAAAACGGATTGCTTTGTTCTTATCCGCAACCCATGATTTCTGATATCAACTTTACTGCTGATGGGAGCATGATCATTGCGTTGATGGATCGCTGGGCACATCAGGTAGGTTATCAAAACTATACGACAGACCTGGGAGATCGAACCCTCATTATGGGTTATGCTTCCGGAGATATCCTGAAAGCCTGGCCGGATGCTGATTCCTTTGATCTCGAGCGAGAGAACTATGATCCCGGTGTTTTGTATCGGGGAGATGACGGACCCAGCTATGATGGTGAGTTTTTTCACGATGATTATTATGACAACCTGGAGGTGGCACACCATGGAGAGCTCATCACAGGTGGTATGGCGATCGTACCCGGCACTAATGAGGTCTTGAGCACAGTACATAATCCGACGATCACCTACCTTCCGCACTTCCTTTTTGATGGAGTATTTACCCAGGGACTGCATGTCTACAATACGCAGGACGGGTCCAGAATTCGTGAATACCTCTTTGTGGATCAATTTATCGTAGGAAAAGCGAATGGTCTGGGAGATATCGAATTCTTCAGATCTGCACCCAGGACAGAAGTTGGAAACTATGTATGGTGTGATGCGAATGCCAATGGCATCCAGGATCCTACCGAGTATGGAATTCCAGGACTAGACTTAGTGCTTCTCGACAAAGAAAACAGTTTGGAACTCGTGGGAGAGACCACGACAGATGAAGGAGGTAATTACCTATTTACCGGATTGAGACCCAATAACTGTTATGAAATAAGAGTTGACTTAAATCAGCTCCGTGATCTTGGCTTCACGGGAGCTACTGCACCATTAGATGCAGGTGCCGATGATATGATCGATTCGGATGGAGATCCTGACATGGTACCGGGTTTTGCTGTGGCCATGTTCTGTACCGATGATTCCGGCGATCCAATCCACCATATTGACTTTGGTTTTGGTGGTCCATCCGCCATTGATGCATTGAAACTCGAGTGTGAAGATCCAATGACAGGTTGTGCAGATTTCTTACTGACCGATGTAATTCCATGTGTCGATACTACAGGTCTTAATACGGTTCGGTTTTTCCGCACCTTCAATGATGCGGATAGCATGATCCTGGCCAATGAGATTACAGGTACGGTACAGGTTTGTGACGGAGACTCGGTCATTTATGCGCGAGTTTATAGTCCGGACGATCCATTTTGTTTTTCAATAGCCACGGTCACTCTACGGGAAATTAATGTGAGCTCAGCTCCTTCTGCTTTCTCTGTACTTGCCTGTCCTGCAGCGACCTATGATGCGGCAGCATATTTAGTTTCTCAAGGATTAGCCACACCTACTTTCTATACTGATGCGGGCTTGATGAACATGGTGGCAAATCCAGTGCCTACACCAACATACCCAACCGTAGTATACTTTCAGGCCACGGTAGATCCAACGGGTTGTGCAGTCAATGGGGTACTAACGATAGACTCAATACCTACCTCATTTGTTGATGCAGGACTACCTACCGAAATCTGTGGACTGGATTGCATAGATCTCACCGATTTGGGTGCTGTCTTTGACGCCAACGGTACTTCAGCCGTGACAGCTCAATGGAGTACAAGTGGAACCGGAGCATTCGATCCACAGCCTGGGTATTCTGATGCGCGATTTTATTGTCCTTCAGAAACTGACATGGCTAATGGTGGAGTGACATTATATCTGGAAGTTCTAGATGATCAATGTGGAAATAATCTGATAGATTCCGTCACAATTGGAATCATATCTTCTACTCCCAGATTCTTATCCTCAGCCTCTGATACGATATTATGTCTGCATCCATTTGTAGATGATCAATATGCACACGATACATTCCCCAGATGTCAACTGGTAGCCAATTGTGGTGATACTATCACTGCGACGGTAATCGACTATGACCTACTTGTTGGCAACTGTGACGAAAACATCATAAAGATGATCGTACGTACCCAAAGAGTGCGATACGATAAAGAGGAGTATTTCTGCATGGATACCATCCATGTACTTGGATTGGACTTTGACAACTTTGTCTGTCCACCTGAACGAGACAGTGTCTACTGCCATACAGGCTATCTCGTAGATGAGAATGGCCATCCATCTCCCTTGGAAACAGGAGTACCTATGGCAGACACAGTACCACTCTGGCCACAACCTAATTCATACTGCGATATTCTGGTTCGATATGATGACGAAGTCTTCGTAGGTGAATGCCCGATGACTATTCATCGAGTTTGGCAAATAAAGAACAACTGTACAGGGGTCTATGAAGAATGTGAACAATGGATCATGATCTTCGATACTGTGGGCCCCTATGTGGAGAAACATCTCGATAAGGCAGTACTAGCACCAGAGAATGCCTTCCCATCATTAGATCATCCGGTGATATTCGTTCCGACCAGTTCGCATGACTGCGAAGCACATACCTATGTGCCTCCAATTTATGCGTCAGACACATGCTCCGGGGTGAAGTTGGTGAAAGCCACGATTCCTGGTATGGCAACAGTCGTGCTAACGCTAAATGAAGAATCAGGACTCTGGGAATCTCACGAAAACATCAAAATACCCAAGTCAGAAGCACCTATTGCTCTGATTTACGAAGCGTATGACAATTGTCACAATATCACATATGATACATGCTACTTCTACGTGAAGGACTTCACCAAGCCGGTGCCAGTATGTAACAAAGGCATCAATATCACAGTGGCAGATACCATTGCATGGCTTGATGCCAATGTCTTTGATGAAGGTAGTTGGGACAATTGCGGTGTCAATATGATCCTGGCAAGAAGATCCGACTGGGCAACAGCCTGTGGTGTAGACCTATGCGATGACTTTGTCACTTACTGTGGTACAGCGCATCATGACTCGCTTTACTGCGCAGTACTGGAAACCGACAAACATATAAATCCAGTCGAAGCTCATTATGCGAAAACACTAGAATGGCTTTGCGAGGATAATACGCCTTGCAGTGATTTTATCCTGGGTGGATGGTGGTATGATCTGATCAAGACAGCCACGCTCAATTGTGTGGATCATCCCTATCCGGTCGATGAAAAATATCTCACGCAGATATTGCAGGATCCATCATTGGCTTGTCTTGAGGACCCAGCTGACATCGCAGACCTGTGCTACAAGATGGGCTACGACTTTGTTTCTACGCTTCCCGAATTTGCTGCACCTCTGTTCTCTCAGAGCACACAGACACCGTTTGACATTGTGAAGCAAATTGGAGGTGGATGGTCTAAATCTGTGCCTTTCTGCTGTGAAGATGCATGTCAGGATGTGAAGGTAGAGCTACTGATTATGGATTACTGGTGCAACTGGAGCACCTGCTGGACCACGGTATATGTGGAAGATAAAAATCCACCGGAAGTAGTATCGGATCTATTTGATGTGCATATCACCTGCACCAGTTACGAAGCGTTCTATAAGGATGCAGTCAATCAGTCCATAGCAGGTGATCATACGCTACTTGACAGTCTGTTGGGTGGATATGACAAGGTAAGCTATGATGGCTACGGTAATGTACCTGCCAAGACACCCTATGATATATACAATATCTACTGTGATTCTATTCTGGTATCTAAAGACAGCCTTCATTATGACGAGCATTTTGGCTATGTATGGAAAAATTACAGCTACTATAAAGCGGTCCATGACACTATAATAAATACCCGTCATCATGGACAAATTGCCGACAATTGCGGACTGATATGTATCCAGGACAAACCATGGGTCAATATTGATGCTTGTGGCAACGGGTATATAAGAAGGACCTTCAAGTTTATCGGACAATGCCAGATAGATGCAGAAGGACATTACGTAGACACGATCGTGAAAAATCAGACGATCTGGATTCAAAGCGATT
>JAUILM010000260.1 GCA_030432855.1 Bacteroidia bacterium | reverse complement strand
TCGAGCAGTGAAAACTGTCCACGAACAGGGCTACCAATAAGCTATCGAATATCAAATGAAGAAATATAAGCCGGCAGCGTTTTCCTGTCGGCTTTTTTTTATCGGTCTAATGCCAGGAAGATCCCTGCCTGAAACTGGGGTCGCAGCTTATCCTTGAAGTCATGCATTTGCTGCCAACCATTGTCATAGGAGAAAACTCCTGATTTAAAAGGAAGGTTGACACCTGCACTAAAATCCACGCCAATCATCCGCGTGATCATTCGTTCATACCCAAATACCCCCTGAATAGTAATACGGCGATAATTCATATCGCTCAAGCTATTATTGGAGGCTCCTTCAAATAGATATTGGGCAGACTGCGCTCGAAGTCCGCCGTAGAATGCATTAGCATCAGAGAGCCTTTTTCTGACATAAACCCGACTTGGTAGGAAAACATCAACTGAATAACCTTTTGTCAGTTCCTTCTCCCAAATAATCAAGGGCAAGACATTCGTATTTTGGCCATGAGAGACTGCCAAACCGTATCCAAACTTACCCTTGCGCACATCATTTTCCACCATGAAAAGGCCGGTAAGCCGCTGCGCATCTTGCGCAAAAGATAAGAACTGTGTACTGCTACTACTCCATGCCATACGAGCAGTATAGCGTTTAGACGCATTTTGCTGCCAGGTGAATATCACAGATCCCTTTACATTGTGAAAGTCCCAATCCTCTCCTTCATCCTCAAAGTATGAGTACTGGCCGAAAACTGCTTCTCTTTCATAACCCAGTGTACCGATCACTTTCAGATTACCATGCCATTTAATAGGAAATCGCAGTGAAGCATCGGCCAAAAAGTTTTGATCGTTTTCGGGCACAGAAAATGAACCCAATGAGCTGTTTGTCAGTTGATTACTGGTATTTAAACTTTGCAAATTGAGTGTGAAAAATCTGGGATTGTCCAGGTCCTGGCAAAGACCCAGCAAGGTGGGGAGGCAACAGAGTGCGCATACTGACCACCTTCCTTTGAAAAACTGCAAAAGACACTTCACAATGCCATTAACGTCGTTCTGCAGATTTCTATTCCCTAAAATGGAATTCTTTTTAAAAGGTTCGCCTACTTCACCTCCAAAACCACGACCGAAAACGGGGGTAACGTCACATTCAATGTTCCATCTGACAACTGATAATCATCAAAAGGAGATGGCTTTACCTTTTCAGGATTATCAAAGGCGTTATAGTCCTGTAGATTTTCGGAAGTCAGGATTTCTCCGCTAATTTGACTCTTGTCTGTACCTCTCAATAAGAGTGATACATCGTGGGAAGCATGAGCATCTATATTGACCAGCGATACATGTATCACTCCCATACTATCCTGTGAAGCGGACACAGACAACGCTGGAAGCTTCCTACCATCCAACTCATAATCTACATTTTGAAATTGAATAGGTAGCAATGTGGCATCCTGATGAACATTGTACATACGCATCACATGAAAGGTCGGAGTCAGGAGCATCTTTTCTTCATCGGTCAGAATGACGGCCTGCAGTACATTGATTGTCTGGGCGAGATTGGCCATCCGCACCCTATCCGCATGGTTATTGAAGATATTTAATGTAGCACCGGCGATCATGGCATCCCGCATGGTGTTCTGCTGGAATAGAAATCCTGGATTAGTACCCGGCTCCACGTCATACCATCCACCCCACTCATCCACTACGAGGTCTACTTTCTTATCAGGATCATATTTATCCATAATGGTAGAATGACGTGTCACAAGTTCCTCCATCAGCAATGCTCGTTCCATTGTAGTAAAATACTGCTGCTCAGTAAATGTGGTCGAAGGACCTTTCGCCCCCCAATCAATAACTGAATAGTGGTGTAGCGCAACACCTTCCAACAGCCTGTGCGGTACATCCCGCATCAATACTTCAGTCCAATGATAGTCATCATCACTCGCACCGGATGCATATCGGATAGCCTGAGTATTGCTGGACCACCCGGGTACAAACGTGGCGAACTGACGATAAATATTGGCATAATACTCTGCGGTCATATTACCACCACATCCCCAGGTCTCATTGCCAATACCCCAAAACTTGACATTCCATGGCTCTTCGCGTCCATTTTCCCGACGAAGATCTGCCATTGGGCTCACACCATCATGATTCGTGTACTGTACCCAGTCTATCAGTTCCTGCACGGTCCCACTACCGACATTTGCCGACAGATAAGCTTCCGCCCCCAACATCTCACACATATTGAGAAAATCGTGTGTACCAAAACTATTGTCTTCCGTTACACCACCCCACCATCTGTTCACAATCGTTGGCCTTTGATCTTTAGGTCCAATTCCATCCTTCCAATGATAGGTATCTGCAAAACATCCTCCAGGCCACCTGAGATTTGGAACCTTTAGGTCCTTCAAAGCCGCCAGAACATCATTTCTTACCCCGTTGGTATGAGGGATGTCCTCATTATCCTCACCCACATAAAATCCTCCATAAATACAACGGCCTAAATGCTCTGCAAAATGACCATAGATATGTTTGTCAATGGTATGTTGCCCCTGATCCGCATTGATAAATACTATTACGGGGTCCTCTTGTGCCCCTAGAAAGAGGGTACACAGGCATAATGCCCAGGTTAAGAATAGCTGCTTCATTTTTGTACTTCGAAATTTTGTTCTGAATCTACAGAAAGAATCCTACTCTAATAAATGTAATAATGACATTTATTGAAAAAAAGTGTGAAAAGCAGGTAAATAAGGGTCAATCCGGCACTGAAATCATGATATGTGCACGATGAGTACCCGGATCCATTAACCACGGTCCACCCGGGACCAGTGGTTTTAGTGGCAACCCTGTGGACTCACCGGTAGCCCAGGGAATATACACCACATAACGATATTTGGCATCCACAACAGCACCTGACTCTTCATCCCACCTTCCCTCACTTCCTTCGAGCAAATGCAGCGTAGTGGGTTGTTCCGGCAATTGCAGCGTACCGGCCTTCGCTTCCTGTTCTCTTATATCAAAGATCTCGCTGGAGCTCTTGCCCTCGGCTCTTAGTGCCCTGCCCCTTGCCATGAAAGGTTCCAGATCCTTATGATAACACACACATTGAAAACCATTTCGAGTGGGATCATCTGAGACGCAAATTTGGTTATTAGATCCTTCTTTCAGAGTCACCACTTCTCCGTCACTATTATATCCATAGATGGTTGCCTCTGCGCGATCAGCTTCGGGTGCTGCCTGTACTGCCACAGCCATTTGCATTTCCTTATCCGGAACATCATCAGTTTGGGCGCACCCGGGGTAGATGGTTAGACAGAAGGCCAGACAAAAAAGGTAGTGTACATTTCTCATAATCTTTGATTTGCTTTCGAGACTCTCCTGAAAGTACGAAATCCCCTATACATTTAGCTATATTCCGTTTCTCTGGATTTGAAAACGAGATAAAAGTATTTTTAAAAAGAAACTGAAAAATGGCATACCATAAGATTCAAAAGTATATGGCCAGTTGGGATTTTGAAGAGCATCATGGCTACATTAATCTAGGCATTGAAACGGATGAAGGTCTGGACTGGAAAATCACAAAAATTGAAAACCCATCCGAATATCAGGTGATGATTGATCTACTTCGAAATGAAGACCCACTCTTTCTGGCAGGTACGCGTATCCAAACCCGTCATGACGAGATGGTTGGTGAGGGAGAAAAGTGAAATCGCAAACCTCTACAACATGAAGCCGACCTGAAAGTGCCAGGTTGAAATATCTGAGAGAGTAATCTGGCCACCACTAGTACCATCCCATAATCGAGCAAGGTGAAAATCATATCGAATTTCAGCTTTCACTTCCTGACCACTGGGTAGTTCATACAAGCCACCCAGGCCCCAGGTCCAATTAACCAGGGGATTAATCGTTTGGGGATCTAAGCCATTTGCATTACCCACTTCATGCAGTACATCTACATTAACAGTAGCCGTCTCAGCCCTTATAGGGTTGGTGACCAAAATTCGATCAAAAGTATATTTACTAAAAAAATTAAAAGAAGCACCTGTCAAAAAATAGGGTCTAAGCTTATTATAATGATTAAACTCTTTGACTCCCAAAAGTGACCCTTGCAAATAGGCCACCTCTATGTCCGCTCCGTTAAATTGAAATGAAATGCTTTTGTAATTAGCCTCCAGTTGGATGGATGTTGTCCATTTATTTGAAAAGTTCACCCCTAAGGTTGGAGACATGAATGACCCATTGACTTTCGTGATGGAATTCATCCCGTTAAAGTAAGTGCCACCAAACTCCTCACTGGACACAAAATTGGGAAATGCTGCCTTATTCACAGCTTTTCTGGCTATATCGAGTTTCATGGGTATTGACATTTTCAGCTTTGCAGCACCACCTCCAATAAAGCCAACAGGCCGTACTTTCCACTTTGCATCCTTCAGCTTACCAACCCGGCGCTCGTATACTATACATTCAGTTCCGTCTGTACATGTTAGGTCATGATAGGCTTTTGTGATTTTCACAAAATCTCTGTGCTCAAACTTAACATCTTCTATTTCATCGAAAAGTGAGGGTGCATCCTTCATTAGATATTTGAGATAGCCTGTATATTCGTAGGTATACCTTTTGAATCGCCCTTTTTTTTCTTGAGTGATATAGATATCATTTTCAAGGGCATGCAGCTCTCCATCTTTTTCAATGTAGAATCGATCCTTAAATGGATCCGCATAATAATATAGCTCCACAATCCCATCCACGAGATATTCAAAGAAAACCTGCATTGGCAAAGTTTCCACAATCACCTGACGTGAGACATAATATTTTGATCCCTCAAACTCATAACTTTTTGCTTCCGCAGCCGTGTATCTGGTCACTGGAGATTCCAGTGTCTTTTTAAATAGTACATATTTAGCATTCGATTTTGGATTTCCATTTTCAATAAATCCAGTCAGCTGATCACCAGTCATCAAGGTGATAGTACCGGGTAAAAATTGATCCTGTGATCTAATCAAACTGAGTGAAAATGAAAAGAAAAAAGTGCATATAAAGTAGAATCTCTGCCAAACAGGATTCATCGATAGAATTTGAGACATAGTCGATGGATTGAAATGTGATTGTTTATATCATTCCATTAAGCAGATAGTGTGCCATTACTCCTTACCTAGATATGTTTGAATCTTGTTGTTTTTCATGTAAGAGAGTTAATCGAACTATTCTCCGCGCTCACCATTTTTACATATTTTTAGAGCAAATCTTTGCAACCTATGCGACTCAATTTGTCAAGACTTACCTTCATTTCCCGCTATCGAGTTCTGATTCACTCGTCCATTCTTAAGGCCGTCCTACTCTGCTTTTGTCTCACCTTGCTCCATGCTCCGATCACAGCCCAGGATGAAACCCCGCTAAACCAAACGGCACTATATCAATATGTGCACACGGAAGATCCTGCCTTTTCATCTGAGCACATCAGGAGTAGTGACGAAGAGGGATATAGCTATCACATTCTTAAAGTGCAGTCGCAGCGATGGTTGACCACAGCTGAGGTAGAGGATCCACTCTGGTGGCATTGGGTGACGATCGTCGTGCCGGACGAGGTCAAGAACGACATTGGCTTTGTCTGGATTGGTGGTGGTGACCGAGAAGATGATACTCCGGGGAATGCTGACCAACTCATTGTACAAACGGCCCTGCTTTCCGGATCTGTAACCATCAAAGTGCACAACATTCCCAACCAGCCAACGAACTTCAAGAATGATGACTTTGGACCCAGGGACGAAGATGAACTTATATCATATGGCTGGAAAAAATTCCTGGATGGTGGATCCAAAGATGAAGATGTAGAATGGTTGGCTCGATTTCCCATGACAAAAGGGGTCGTACGATGTGTGGATGCTGCGTTTGCCTATCTAAAGGAATCGCAGAATCTAGAGATTGATCAATTTACGGTGGGTGGCGCATCTAAGCGTGGATGGACAACCTGGGCGACAGCCATGGCTGATCCTCGGGTGGTAGCGATAGTACCGGTTGTCATTGATCTACTCAATGGCATACCTTCTTTGGAACATCACTACAAAGCTTATGGGTTCTGGGCTCCTGCTATTAATGACTACGTGCGGGAAGAAGTCATGTATCAGCAACGAACACCCGAGTATGCAAAATTGTTACAACATGTGGAGCCCTACCATTATAAGGAGCAACTCACCATGCCCAAAATGATCATCAATGCATCCAGTGACCAATTTTTTCTCCCTGATAGCTGGCAGTTTTATTATGATAGCCTGCATGGCGAGAAACATCTGAGATATATCGCCAACATCGGGCATTCACTACGAGGTACCGATGCACTTCACACGCTAGTTGCCTTTCATACTATGATTGCCAATAATGTGGACCGACCAGACTTTCAGTGGAAAGTTACAGACGAAAACTTCCAGATCTCCACACCCGCGTCCCGACCTGATTCGCTCATTTTATGGACTGCCACCAATCAGGAAGCACGTGACTTCAGATTTGGTACTATTGGCAAATCCTGGAATAGATCCATCATTCCCCTGGAAGATAATGGTGAATATGAGATTCCCTTACCGACCGTCGAAAAGGGTTGGGCAGCCTCCTTTGTTGAGTTAGTTTTTAATGTCGGAGCTGGCGTCAATTTTAAGGAAAGTACCGGCATTGTAGTGACGCCCAAAACCTTGCCTTTTGAAAATTGTGAGCAGGACAAAATCATCGAGCTTGTGGATAGTTATGCGTCAGCACGCGAAGCCAGTGATCCTGACGCTCTGCGAGCTATTCTAACCCACGATGCGGATCAACTCGTAAGTTCCGGGATCTGGCGCAACACCCGAGACAACCTGGTCAAAGGTATGGTGCAAAGCTCTGCTTCAAATCCCGGAAAGCGTACTCTCAAAGTGGAGCGAGTCCGGTTTCTCGGAAATGATGCAGCCATGGCAGACGCTCGATACATCATAGAGCAAACTGATGGGACGGTGCGTAATATGTGGAGTACATTTATCGCTCGCTGGGAGGACGAACGTTGGAAAATTGCGGCCATTCGAAACATGAAACCTGCGGAGTAGATTTGGTGGTAACGGCAATGCAACGAGAGCTTCCTTTCAGATGTAAGAAGTCCGAAATTTGATGCCCCATTGCTTTTCGATTTAGATGCGTAATGAAGTTGCACAGTCTGATTCTCTTTTCAAAGAATAACCCGGCGAGTTTATACATTCTAACGTGGTCTTTATAAACGCTTTTGTATATTCCGTCATGTGATCTTAGGATTGGATGGTGTGCTGGTATATCTGGCAGACGACCATCACACTAGAACCAATTGAAAAAACTATGATCGACCGGGTGCGCCCCATTATCTACTGTATATTTTTGCTTTCCACTCTATTTCCCACGCAAAGTGTGTACGGGCAATCGCCCGGCAGGCAGCGTGTGACTTTTGAGGGAGATCCGGGCACCGTAGGAGCACTTGTCCGTTCTCTGAACGCATCTATTCAACAGAAGATCTACTCACCAGAACAGTATCTTTCTTTACCTGTTTCTGCGTTGCCTCAGGGCTCTGTGGTGTTGGATAGTCTTCTTGCTTTGGCCCTTAATCCAAATGGTCTTCAGGTCTTATGGCATCGTAACAGTATCGGCATCATTATGGAGCGATCGGAGCTTACCAAGGTCTACGGTGCCGAATATTTTCAGGCTCTTGAAGAAAGTATCGAAGTATCAAAGTCTGATGATATCCAGGAGCAAGTCATTGGTAGCATTGATAACATCAGT
>JAUILM010000259.1 GCA_030432855.1 Bacteroidia bacterium | reverse complement strand
GAAAGTCTCCGAAGCCATTTATCGCTATTAAACTGAAAGATGGGCTGATCAAATCCAAAAATGAGAGGTGTAGCCAGATACGATTTATTCACTGAGCCGTCACGAAACAAATCAATGCGTCTCAAACCTGTACGGGCATAGAAAAAACCTCCCGTTTGGGGTACCCGTTGACTCATCTCTATGCCGAGGTTGCTATTCGTTTGGGATCGGTTGATAAAGATATCACTTCCATCATCCAGAGTCACGACATCGATCGTCCTGTCCAGAGTAATACCGGAGTTGAAACTAAGCTGAGGTTTGTAGTCACCCAGAAATGACTGATACCTCCAATAGTTGTTACTAAGCCGTGTTCTTGCAATCAGTGCGACCGGTGCTTCACCCTGAGCGATTTGAATCACTTCCGGAAGTGTAATTGTGATGGTTTCCATCTGGGCACTGAGTACCGTATGAAAAGACAGTAAAAGGGCAATGATCTTCCAATTCATCCTGGGATAATTTATTTCTTAATCACTTCGTAGGGCGGTAATCGGATCTAGTTCGGAGGCTCTTTTTGCCGGAAGCAAGCCAAATATCAATCCTATCCCGGCTGCAACCACAAATGAAATCGCCACCGACCACCAGGTAATATGGGTAGGGATATCTGCAGAAGAAGCAATAACTCGGGCAGATACAATACCTAAGATGACACCGAGCAAGCCTCCGATCAAACTTATCGCCACGGCTTCAAAGAGAAACTGCAGAACCACATCCCGCTGGCGGGCACCTAGCGAGCGACGGATACCAATTTCCTTAATGCGCTCGAGTACACTGGCCAGCATGATATTCATAATGCCTATGCCACCAACCAGTAGTGATATACCGGCAATGACCGCCAGTACAAAATTTAAAGTCTCCTGTGTCTGTTGCTGTTGCTTGATTAAGAGCTCCGGTACTTCGATTTCAAAGTCAATCTTATCATTGTGTCTTCTTCTCAGGACTCTGGAGATGAGTTCGGCACTGGGCTCTACATATCCGGGCTCCGTAATCCGAATGACAGCTCGGTCTATCTGATGATAGTTTTCCAATTGATCATTTCCCTGCTGTCTGCCACGGATCACATCTGATTCATCAATCCTTTTTCGATTATTGACCCGCAATAGAAAGGATTGGATAGGTATATAAACGTCATCATTGTAATCTCGAATACTGAGCTCCTCTATCTTGGATTTCTGAATTCTTCTGGGCTTCAGCAGGCCGATGACTTTAAACCAGGTATTACCACATTTTACCTGTTGACCCATCGGGTTTTCACCTTTAAAGAGCTTCGTGGCCAGAGCGTGTCCCAGGATACATACGTTAGATCCAATTTCAAAGTGTTTCTCATGAAATTGTTGTCCTACTTCCACATCCAGATTATTGATAGCAAAGAAGTCATTCGTAATGCCGACACATCGTGCCCTTTGACTACTTTGATCATGGATAACAATCATTTCTTCGACAATCTCAGGGCTGATCTTGTCGGTAGTGGGCATGATAAGCCGTAGGGCATTCATATCATCAAGCGAAAGCCCGGGCGTGTATCCTTTCAATGCATCCTGATCCAGATCCACACCGTCGGATTCAGATTCATCTCCCATGGACTGCTGTGTTGGTACTTTAGCCTTTACTACAATGCTGTTAGCACCGATGAGGCTTAGTTGCTCCAGGATTGATTGCTTGGCCCCGCTACCGATGCCCAGCATAGCGATCACGGCGGCTACACCAAAAATGATCCCCAGTGCGGTCAGGAAGGAACGAAGTTTATTTTGGAATATACCTTCTATTGCCAACCTGAAATTGAGTAAAACCGACTCCATATCAGGTCAATTGAAGATGATCATACCGGAAGAACCAAAGTTTTCACGTTGCCGTACATCATCTTTCACTTTTGCCGCCAGATCGCGTTCATGCTTTTGACGTTCGACTACTGCAATTTTTAATTTCTCCCGGGTTTCTCTTTTCACCACTTCATCCAGCATTTCAATGGATAGCTCAGGAAGATTGGGAGGAAAGGTGAGGCAAACAATATCTTCAGGAGAGATGCCCGCTGCAATAATAATTTCATCATCATTAGCTACATGGGCGATAACTTCTTGCCTCACATAGTTTTTACCGACCTTTTTCACGATATATTCGAGGCTATCACTTTTTTGATATGCCTCCAGAGGGATCGACAGTACGTCATCGTAAGAGTAAACCAGAACCTCATTGCTCGTCGTCATAGCGGGTCGCAGTACACTATCAATTTCATTGAGTTGCACCGTTACTTCAAACACCTTAGCATCCTGATTCCTTAGCTGCTGTCCTATATTCGCCACGTCACTTACGTATCCCTTAAAGCCTTTCTCAGGAAAAGCATCCACTTTTATATCTACCGTTTGTCCCTTCTTCACTTTGCTGATGTCTACCTCATTCACATAAATGACCGAGATGAAATCTGACAAATCAGGAAGCTCGGCCACGACCGGATCCCAGGCACTAATCTGCGATCCCGGACCTTTTTTCCCGTTCCAGGTACGCTCATAGATAAGCATTCCATCCTCAGGAGCCATCACGGTGAAGTCCATAGCGATGGTTTCATACTGCTGCATCTTGTTAGTCTGCTGCCTGAGATTAGCATCAATTTCTCCCATCTTAGCCTCAGACTGAATCTTTTTGAGTTTTAGCTTATCGATAAGCTGTGCATAATCTCGCTCAGATTTCTCCAGTTTGAGCTTAGACTGCTCAATAATCATATCGGGCTCAAATCGATTCTTCTCGATCTCCAGCTCTTCCTGTTGCATGGAAAATTCGAGATTGGCAATTTCATCGCGGATTTCTTTTAGTTCGATCGTGGTGTCAATCTTCGTTTGCTCATACTGAGTTTGAATCTTTTCAATCTCTGTCTGCACCTCCTGCATCTTGTTAGCGAGTTCGGTCTTGTCCAGGCTTGCCACAAAATCTCCGGCCTTCACCATGGTACCCTCAGGAATCAACTCAGTGATGTTCGTTTGATAGATACCTACTGATCGCATCCCCTGCGGACCGTGGACTTTCACTGATCTTTTAGCCTTGAGTTCACCCGTGGCGTTGACAAATATTTTGAAAGGACCCTGCGTCACTTCTGTGGTAATGATCTGACCCGTATTGGTAATTGTGTCACCTTTGAGAAAATACCAGGCAGCAAGGGCTGCCAGAAGGAGTCCGATAACGAGAATAGTAGTGTTCTTCATTCGTTTGGGGATAAAGCCTGCAAATACAACTCATCCTTTTGCGGACAAGTAATTAGTTGATACTAAACACTTAACAGATAGTAGCCAATTATATTGTTAGCTGGTGTTTCTTTAAGTTTTAGCGACCCATACTCAAGTATGATGCAACCAATCCGCAAATGGTTGCACACTATGCAGGATTATCGTTAAAAAATCCGGTGAAATGTGTTAGACCAAAGTAGCTTGAGACAACTTGGTGGCTCCCGGATATACTGTCAAAGCATGCTCCAGGCAATCCATCCCTTCAGACAACCGCTCAGAGTTTAGGATATATGCAATGCGCACTTCATCCTTACCCATACCTGGTGTGGCATAGAATCCAGTGCCCGGTGAGAGCATCACGGTCTTTCCCTGATGGTCAAAGTCGGTCAGCAACCACGCACAAAACCGATCCGAATCGTCGATGGGTAATCGCACAAATAGATAGAATGCACCTTCAGGCGCATGATACAATGCATCCGGAATATCGTTAAGTCTGTCCAGCACAAGGGCCCTTCTTTTTGAAAACTCCTGCCGTACTCCTTCATGATAATCTCCTGGTAGCTGCAAGGCATGCAGGGCAAAAGCCTGTCCCAACATCGGTGGACAAAGCCTTAATCTGGCATATCGTGCGATTTCCTGTAATAAATCCGTATTGCGCGAGGCCAGTGCACCCACACGTGTGCCACAGGCATTAAACCGTTTAGATATAGAGTCTATCACCACAATGTGCTTCTCTGCCCCTTCAATACAAAGCGCAGAAAAGAATCGGTGATTTTCATATACAAATTCACTATATGCCTCATCCACCAGCAAAAAGATATCATGCTTCACAGCCAGTGCCGCCAGGGATCTTAGAGTACCCTCATCATATATCTTACCGGAAGGATTGTTTGGGTTGCTGATAAGTATTCCCTTGGTCTTGGGAGTAATGGCTGCTTCAAAGGCGGAAGCATCCGGGATGGGAAATCCATCTTCAATAGATGATGGTAGTGGTACAATCGTAACACCCGCCATCTCACTAAATCCATTGTAGTTGGCATAAAAAGGCTCAGGCACTATAATTTCATCTCCTGCATCTGCTATGCCCATCAATGTAAAGTAGATTCCTTCGGAGGCCCCGGAAGTAATGATCAGTTCCGTATAATCTAAATGGATATTAAACCGCTCATAGTATCGGCACCAGGCCTGTCGCAAGGGAGTCTGCCCTTCTGCCGTACCATAGGGAATGTATGAATCATTGGATGCCTTGATGCCATCCATCGCACCCTTTGGCATACTGAAATCAGGCTGACCAATATTCAGGTGAATGACCTGAATTCCACGGTCCTTGGCCTGCTGTGCCAGAGGAAGAAATTTGCGAAATGGAGATTGAAATGTACGCTGGACCCTATCCGATAGATGTGGCATGATGCATGCTTATTAAAGTTCTTAATATGGTGTATTCTGGGTTTAGGCTTGCGCCGGAGGTGTGTTAAAGTTCATGTTAGGATATGCCGGCATGTCACGCTCCGAGATTGTTCCAAACTGCTTTTCAAACTTTTTCACATTTTCATTTAACGCTCTCAGTAACCGTTTGGCATGTTGTGGTGTTAGTACCACTCTTGATTTCACCTTTGCTTTCGGCACATTAGGCATCATTCGGACAAAATCCACCACGAACTCCGAATGAGAGTGAGAAATGATCGCCAAATTAGAATATACGCCTTCGGCCACTTCTTCAGGCAATTCAATATTGATCTGATTCTGCATTTTCTTGTCTTCCGCCATGATATTCTAATTCAGCTATAATAATAAGGTGCAAAAATAAATAAACTATTTCAGAACATGAGTACGGTACAAAAGTTTATACCTGCTCCTCTCCTGAGACAACATACGATGAAATTTCTGAAAATTCGCTATACATATTAAAATATTTTTTAATATATTTGGATCAGAAAACGAAGATATTCTGTCTAATCCCATGGAGTATCAGAACCCACTCAGCGTATGAAAGAACAAGTACTGCTTATGGCCATTGCGTCCGTAGGATTCAGTGGTTTGTTTACCATTTACAACGATGTCAAGTCCTATGAAAAGGCAACATGTCCCAGATATAGACTGGCAAAGCAAGAAGTCATCTTACAACAGAAGTCCACACCTGATACTTATCTGCCTATGCAGATAACGCCTATTGCATCGCAAAATGGTGTACAAATAGATGTGGTAGACTTCACGGATCAAGATCTTTTCAGCATCGATTTTGGCAATGGATTTCATTCCATCCTGGAGAAATCTGAATGTACATTTCACTATGCTCAACCCGGTACTTATGAAGTACAACTTTATAAGAACAATGAACTAATCCATGCCCGTGAGCTTGAAATAAGTGCTCCAGATGTCAGTGATATGGCCATACACCTTTAACCACTGGCCTCTTTACAGTTGTAAAATGACATTTTACATCAGATTTGCTGACAAATAAAATTGGATCATCGTATCTTTACATCATACAGTAAGCTTGTATGTGATATGCTTCTCCAGACTTTAAAAGACAGTGTTGAACGTTCAGCCTTTGGAGTGTGTGCGTACCTGGGAGACCGATTTGGTATTAATACTGCGAAGATCAGGTTATACTTTATATACACCTCCTTTGTAGCCATGGGATCGCCCATCATCATCTATCTGATTCTGGCATTCTGGTTGAATATCAAGAAATATATTCGTCAGACTTATAGTCTGATTGCACAATAACCAGGTTAACTTCCAAAGGCGTACTGGATAATATTCGCTCCCATCTGGAGCGCTCTTTCCCTCACATTCGGTGGATCATTATGTACATCCTGGTCTTCCCAACCATCTCCAAGATCACTCTCAAATGAATAAAAACAGATCAGTCTCCCCTCCCAGAGCAAGCCAAATCCCTGAGCCGGGTTTTGATCGTGCTCGTGTACTTTGGGCAGGCCTTTCTGGAACTTAAATGTTTGATGATAAATTTCATGTTCGAATGGTAGTTCGATCCATTCCAGTTCCGGGAATATCTCCTTCATGGCTGTACGGATATAAGGATCCATCCCATAATTATCGTCTATATGGAGAAAACCACCTCCCAGGAGATATTTTCGGAGGTTTTGCGCCTCCTGGCTGCTGAAAACGACATTACCATGACCCGTCATATGGACGAAAGGATAGTTGAACAGGTCAAGGCTACCCACATCTACAGTCGCATAATCAGGATCCAGCTTCATACCCAGCTTAACATTGCAATACTTTGAGAGATTAGGTAAGGCGGTAGGGTTTGCGTACCAGTCACCACCTCCATTATACTTTAGCAAGGCTAGTTTCAGATCACGGGTTTCTGCGGGTCTAAATGCGATCGCAGAAAATCCAACCGCAAATACCACTGATAAAGCAACAATATTTCTTCTCACTTCTATTTAATTTAAAAGGCTGTACAAAGCACTAACGACAATTCCTGCCGTCTCCGTTCGCAATCTACGCTTCCCCAGAGAAATTTCCTCAAATCCATGGTCTTTCGCCATTTTGACCTCATCTACCGTAAAGTCTCCCTCTGGACCTATTAATACCAACTGATGCCCCTCCTGCCTCATACGATCTTTGAGCAACGGGAGATCCGTAGTGTTGCAATGTGCAATAAACTTTTGCCCAAAATTGTTCTCCATCTTCACCAAATCTTCCAGTGATTGTGGCCCGCTAATCTCTGGCAGAAATGGATTCCCTGATTGCTTGATGGCACTCACGGCAATACGCAGTAATCGCTCCTGTTTTATTTTTGATTTTTCTGACCGACTTGATAGAAGGGGTATTATAGCGTGTACCCCAAGTTCGGTAGCTTTCTCAACAAAGGTTTCAAATCGACTGGCATTTTTGGTAGGGGCTATAGCGATGGTAAGAAGGCAATCATTTTTTGGATGTTGTTCTGTAGACTGGATGATGGCCTCTACCATTCTCTTCGATACAACGCTTGCAATACAGGTATAGCAGTTTCCTTTTCCATCCAGCACATGCAGCGTATCTCCTTCACGCACACGCATACTCTTCAGCAAGTGCTGACATTCTTCGGCACTGAAGTGCACTTGCGAACCCACAATGTCATCTGAGTAAAAGTATCGCATAGCAAATAGGGTAAGATGCTAACAAGAAAAGCCCCAAGATAATCCATTGTTTTGATCCGTAAGAAAGTGAAGAGAGTACCTGAGAAGTAGTTGGTTAAGTGTACATTTGCAGTCATTTATAAAACTTTACAGTTCCTGACAACGTTCTCGAATAGTAATTAACACTTCCTATGGGATATTTGATCATGATAGCTCAATTCGTATTGAGCCTCTCTATATTAATTATTCTGCATGAGTTGGGCCATTTCTTACCTGCAAAATGGTTTAAGACTCGAGTAGAGAAATTCTATCTGTTTTTTGATCCCTGGTTCTCCATCTTTAAGAAGAAGGTGGGAGAAACAGAATACGGCATTGGATGGCTTCCCTTGGGTGGATATGTCAAAATATCCGGTATGATTGATGAGAGTATGGATC
>JAUILM010000258.1 GCA_030432855.1 Bacteroidia bacterium | reverse complement strand
AACCTCGAAATGGAGAATATTGCAATCAGGTACTACCGTGATTGGACTCTTTCAGGGTATGTTTGATCAGAATATTATGACGTTCAATCCCAAGGATGTTCGATCAGTACAACGTGAATTGCAAGCTAAGGGCATTGCTCTGGTAAAAGAAGCTGACTTGACCACTGAAGGTCCTGAGTCCATCGTTTTAATTGACCCTGATGGAAATCAGATCCTGATGGATCAACATTGATCCTACCTGAGCTTTCCTACTGATTTTTGTATACCACACCTCCTTTCATTACAAATGGAACATCGAGTAGAAGTGAGATATCTTCCAGTGGATTGCCTCGCACTGCGACGATATCGGCATATTTACCGGAGGTTATGCTGCCGAGATCTTCTGAACGGCGTGCCAAATCTGCGGCACTTTTTGTGGCAGATATGATGGCTTCCATGGGTGACATGCCACCTTCTACCATATAGACGAATTCTTTTGCATTGTCACCGTGGTAAGAAACCCCAGTGTCGGTACCAAAGGCAATTTTGACGCCACGGGCATATGCCTTCGAAAAGGTTTCCTGAATCTGCGGACCAATTGCCAGCGCTTTGGGAACAACCAGGGCAGGATAAAAGCCAGGTTCTTTGGCCTTCTCTGCGACAAATCTTCCTGCGGAAATAGTAGGTACATAGTACGTCCCTCGCTCAATCATCAGATCCATGACTTCCTCCGTCATCATTGTGCCATGTTCAATACTGCTGATTCCGGCAAGGACGGCGCGCTTCATCCCTTCAGCGCCATGGGCATGAGCAGCAGTATGCATGCCATAGTCTTCAGCAGTCTCTACGATGGCACGTAGCTCCTCTATAGTAAACTGAGGTCCTGATCCATCCTTTGCCACACTAAGTACTCCACCAGTGGCGGTTATCTTGATCATATCTGCGCCATTCTTATAGCGCTGGCGTACGGCTTTCCTGGCATCTTCTGGACTATTTACGACGCCTTCTTTAGGACCTGGATCTTCTTGCAGCGATTTCTTCATCCCATTGGAAGGGTCAGCATGCCCTCCTGTTGTAGCAATGGATTTTTCTGTCGTCATGATCCTTGGCCCCACGATATATCCTCGGTCTATGGCACCCTGGAGAGACACATTGACACCCGATCCTCCCAAATCGCGGACAAAAGTGAATCCAGCCATCAATGTTTTTTTGCAGAATGTGGTAGCTTTCAGAGCCACATCGGCATCGTTCATGGTAAATCGTTCCAGATAACGGTTGGGATTGCTTTCGTGCTCAATGTGTACATGCATATCCATGAAGCCTGGCATGAGGGTATGATCAGCCAGGTCGATCAGTTCTTCATCATCAGATGGCGAAATATGTCCATTAATGATAGCGACAATTCGATCCCCATCGATCCGGATGGATCTCTCAGTCAGAACATCCGCATTCTCTACATCAATGATCTGTCCGGCATGGATAAGCGCCTTTTGTGCACTCAATAAGCTGACAAGTCCAGGCAGGAGAAGACAAACTATAAGATACTTTTTCATATAGGTTTCAATTTAGTATTAAGATAGATTTTTTAACAGGATGTATCAAAAGGGTCTGCCTGTCTGAGGGATATATTATTCTCCAAATTATCTTAATTTAAGTGCACCTTATCAAAAGCAAACTATGGATAGAAGAGACAGTTTACGCAAGATTCTGTGGGCATCCGGGACCGTGCTGACCTTGCCTGCCTGGGCGCACGGATGGCAAATCGACGATGTAGCCGGTTTTAGCAATAGTTTTTCAACCAGCCAGTCAGACTTGTTGAGTTCAGTGGTGGACACGATCATTCCATCCTCTACTGATGGAGTGGGCGGCCTGTCCGTAGGAGTAGATGAGTTTCTTAAGAAGCTCTTGGAGCAGTGCTACGAAAAGGAGGTGAATGAAAATGTCAAGCTCCAACTGGATAAGCTGGAAGACAAGGCAAAAGGTATTTATGGACGATCATTTGAAGCCTGTTTGCCAGTGGAGCGCGCATCCCTCTTGCTGGCATTTGAAGCCAGTGAAGATGAGGCAGAAAACTCCTTTTTTAATCTTATGAAGCGAGAAACTATCAGGGGCTTTAGAACAAGCCGTCAAGTGATGACTCGATATCACAAGTACCGTGTAGCACCTGGATTTTATGATGGATGTAAAAATGTGGAGGTACAATAGGTATGGCAAATCTGGCAATAGATTCAATAAAAAAGAGAGGATACGATGCAATCGTGATAGGATCAGGCGCAAGTGGTGGCTGGGCGGCCAAGGAGCTTTGTGATCATGGATTGAAGACGCTGATTCTGGAACGGGGGCGATACGTGAAGCACATTGATGACTATCCTACAGCCTCTAAAGCACCCTGGGAATTTGAGTTTCGCGGCACTGTGCCTCTGGATCGGAGAGTAGGGTATGAGGGAGGACGATTTAATGAAGCTACCCTGCACTGGAAGATCAAGGATGATGAGCAGCCCTTTATTCAGGAAAAGCCTTTTCGGTGGTTTCGGGGATATCATATGGGAGGTAAATCTCTACTATGGGCTCGTCAGACTCAGCGATGGAGTGATTATGACTTTGAGGGACCCGACAGAGACGGATTTGCGGTTGATTGGCCCATTCGTTACAAGGATCTGGCACCCTGGTATGATCATGTAGAAAAATTTGCCGGAATTGCCGGTGACAGGGATGGCATTCCAGAACTACCGGATAGTATTGTGCAACCAGGTTTTGGCTTAAACTGCGTCGAAAAGCATTTTAAGCAGCAGTTAGCGGTGCATTTTCCAGAAAGACATCTGATTGATGGACGATGTGCACACATTACCGATCCTCAGCCGATTCACCAGGAGCAGGGTAGAATCAAGTGTGTCCATCAAGCCATGTGCAATAGGGGGTGTGTCTATGGTGGATATTTCAGCAGTAATGCTTCTACATTACCATGGGCCCTTAAGACAGGGAATCTTACCATCAGACCGCATTCTGTAGTACATTCCATCATTTACAAGAAAGGAAAAGATAAGGCAGTAGGAGTACGCATCGTCGATGCTGAGACTGGCAAAATGATGAGTTATTTTGCGAAGGTGATATTTGTGAATGCCTCTGCGCTCAATTCGAATGCCATTCTGCTTAATTCAACGTCACGTAGATTTCCGAATGGCCTGGGCAATGATAATGGACTCCTGGGTACACATATTGCCTGGCACAACTATCGCGGAAAGGCAAATGCAGTATACGAGGGCCTCAGTGACAAAATGATTGATGGTCGCCGTGCCAGTCATGCCTACATACCCCGTTTTCGCAATGTTTTCAAGCAGGACACTGATTTTCTCAGGGGATATGCCATCGGCATAGGAGGCGGAAGAGGCTACCGATCTGATACCAGTGCTATCGGTCATCAGCTCACCGATAATATTCTCCATCGCGAGCTCGGACCCTGGACGATCAGTAGCTGGATGATGGGTGAAGTGGTTCCTATCAAAGAGAACCATGTCCGTCTAAGCCCCGATCATGTGGATAAGTACGGAATCCCACAATTGATAGTCTCTTGTGATTGGACAGAAAACGATGACAAGATGACGGCTGACTATGTGGAGCAATCAAAGGAGATGTTTGAGAAGGCCGGTTTTGTGGAGGTATCAGCGAGAGATACACATGCTCCACCGGGATCTGACATTCATGAAATGGGGGGAGTACGCATGGGAAAAGATCCGGAAACCTCCCTGCTGAACGCCACCAATCAACTGCATGCATGCAAAAACGTCTTCGTAACGGATGGTGCCTGTATGACCTCTACCGGTACGCAAAACCCCACACTGACCTTCATGGCACTTACCGCCCGGGCGGCAAATCATGCAGTAGAAGAGCTGAAGAAAGGAAATTTATAAATTCATTAGATTATAATGCGTATCTTTCTGCTTGAGAAGAATTGAAACATACTTTTCTTAGAGATATAAGAGAGTTGAATTTTCAACTCAGAGCTTATAAATCTGTATATAGAAAGTTTCTTTGGTCAGTCATGGTTTTGACTGACCTTTTTAATTTTCGTGCAGGCTTATGAGTATCTGCACTACATGCTAAATACGGATCAATATGCTCGATATCGAAACGATTCGAAATCTCACACCGGGATGTCAGGATAAATGCTTTCTAAACAGTGCAGGGGCCTCATTGATGCCAGGATTTATTTCGGATGAGATAATCTCATACTTAAAGCAAGAAAATCAAGTAGGAGGTTACAAAGCTGCTGACAATGCCAAATCCTTAAATGCGTCATTTTACCATGAAGTTGCTAAGTTGATAGGTGCAAAGCCAAGAAATATTGCATTTGCTCACAGTGCTACTGATGCCTATACGAAAGCGCTTATGTCGGTTAGATTTGATCGGGGGGATGTCATCGTGACCACCGAAGATGACTATGCGTCCAATTGGATACAATTTATCTCATTAACAAAGCAGTTTGGAGTAGAGGTAAAGACTATCGGTACCGACAAATCCGGAGACCTGGATATCAGCCACGCTGAGAAATTAATTTCATCACCCGGGGTAAAATTAGTGGCGATTACGCATGTTCCCACCAATTCTGGATTAATCCAGAATGTCGTTTCTGTAGGATTACTATGCGAAAAGCACGATATCCCATACCTGGTAGACGCATGCCAATCCGTGGGTCAGTTAGATGTGGATGTGACGCAAATAAAATGTGATTTCTTAAGTGCTACCGGTAGGAAGTTTCTGCGAGGTCCCAGAGGTACTGGCTTTTTATACGTTTCTGATAAAATGTTAGATGGAAGAATATATCCATATCTGCTGGAGGCAAAAGGTGCCGTTTGGACAGAGAGGGATGACTTTCAATTGGAAGAAGGAGCGGTACGGTTTGAAAATTGGGAGCGATCCTATGCCCTCCAGGCAGGATTGACCAGTGCAGTCTCGTATGCCAATGGTTTGGGAATTGAAAATATTATGGCCAGGAATGCCGGACTGAAAAAGTATTTTTTAGAACAACTAAGATCCATAGCAGGGGTAAGAATACTTGATCGTGGTTCATCTACCTGCAACATTATCACACTGATAAAGGAGGGGACGTCAAGAGAAAAAATGGAAGCTCTACTTAGCAATGCTAACATCTTTTATAGCGTTAGCACATTGGAGTGGGGTTTGCTTGATTTTCGAAAGAAGGGAACTTCCTGGGCTATTCGCTTTTCACCACATTACTTTAATACCTATGATGAATTGGATAAGGTTTGTCAAGTGATTGATCAGATGTAAGTCATGTATTTCTGATTTTTTAATAATGGCCTATGCTTACAAAGGAAGAGCTTGAAGAATTAGTTTCAGCGGGTATTATTTCGCAGGAAAAAGCTGCCGAAATTGATGCGTACTTCCACCAAAAGGAATCAGAACGACCGAATCGGATTCTGATCGCCTTTGGAATACTTGGAGCACTGCTTGTGGGGTTGGGTATTATTCTTTTGGTGGCACACAATTGGGACCATTTGTCGAGATCTGTCAAGACTATGATTGCCTTCGTGCCTGTCATTACATCACAAGTTCTGGTGGGGTATGCCTTGTGGAAGGGGCGTCATCATCGCACGCTTATTGAATCAACTGTGGTCCTGCTTATTTTGTCAGTGGGTGCCTGTATGGCCTTGGTAAGTCAGATCTACAACATTCCGGGAACCATTAGCACCTTCATGATGACATGGGTATTGCTGAGTGCTCCCCTTGTCTACATCGCACACTCGTCAATGGCCTCACTTCTGGTACTTCTGGGTATCACCTACTACGGAATGGATGTGGGATATAATCACCGGGGAGGTCAGCTACCGTATGCATATTGGGGGATTATTCTAGTATTGCTTCCCTATTATTGGAAATTAATTAAAGATTATCCTAAGTCCAATTTCACAGTATTTCATCATTGGTTTTTTCCTGGTTCCATTGCACTAACCCTGGGTGTGTTTGGAGCGGAGCAGGAATTTTGGCTATTTCCAGCTTACATGTCTCTCTCAGTGATATGCTTGGTTTTGGCGGAAAAGGTACGGGGAGAAAGTCTCTTCCAAAATGGATATCAGGTACTTGGATTTGCAGGTGTATTTATAATTCTACTGCTATCCACCTTTGATTTTTTTTGGGATGAAGTACGTGAGATGGATCGTTTCTTTGCCGGAAGGGAGTTCATCTTGACCCTAGCCCTGTCGGTCTTGTCGGTCATTGTATCCCTGCTACTAAAAAATATTTCGAAATCCAGTAAATGGATTATATCGGGCTTTTTATTTTTAACTCTTTTTGTCTTTGGGAGATACTTTCCTACTATAGCTCAGGTGGTCGCCAATCTAGCCATGATGTTTTTAGGTGTATTTTATTTAAGGGCCGGCGCCAGGACCGGAAGATTAGCGAAGATGAATCTTGGCTTCCTGATTATAATGGCGGTGGTGTTAAGTAGATTTTTTGACAGTGAAATAAGTTTCGTTCTGAGAGGGCTGATATTTGTTATTATCGGGATGGCGTTTTTTGCAGCCAATTATTATATGATGAAGCAGAAAGCACATGAATAAGAAAATCGTCTGGATATTATTTGCGCTGCTTTGCCTGGCTCAGTGGATAGTCCCTGGCAAAATGATTTGGGACAAAGAAGAAATAATTGAAAATGGTCGTGAATATCGTTTCCTTGTGCAACCGATTGACCCTAGTGATCCCATGAGGGGAAAGTATGTGGTGTTGAGTTTTAACCCTCGCACCTTCATAGCAGAATCAGAGGGATTGAAGATAGGTGATCCTGTATATATTACCTTATATGAAGACAGCGATGGAATTTCTCATCCATTCGAATTGAAGCTTGATCGACCTGATGAATATGCCGATTATTTCGAGGCCCAGGTAGAAAGATTGAATGGTGGAGAGGTTGATATTGCCTACCCTTTCGATCGTTTTTATATGGAGGAATCCAAAGCACCACGGGCTGAAGCCATATTCCGAGAATCCTTCTCAGATGTGGCTCAGGAGACAGTGGCTATTGTACATATCTTACAGGGGAAGGCCGTACTGAAAGATGTACAAATAGGAGGCGTTTCGCTGGCAGAGCTGGCAGAGGAATAGTCCAGACTTACACTGATTCCAGCAAATCGTATTTTAGCCCCATGAGATTACATAAATCGAGCTTAGTACTGGTAGTGATACTTGGTGTTTTAGGAACTCTACATTCTCAGGATGATTGGCTGACACCCTTCGAGAAATCTGGAGGTAAAGAGACGGGAACCTATAATGAAGTGATCAGCTTTTATCAATCGCTCGCTCAATCATCAGAAAGTATTAGCATGATTGAAATGGGGCTGACCGATTCAGGAGAACCCTTACATCTGGTAGTCATAGACCATGATCAGGATTTTGATTTCTCCGTAAGTAGGGAGAAGGGAAAGAAAATCCTGCTGATAAATAATGGCATTCATCCCGGTGAACCTGATGGCATTGAGTCGTCCATGATGCTGGCCCGGGACCTGGCCCAGAGTAAAGAGGGATATACAGATATTGTTTTGGCAATCATTCCCATCTATAATGTAGGGGGCGCTTTAAATAGGAATCAATTTTCACGTGCCAATCAAAATGGACCCCGCGAATATGGATTTAGGGGAAACGCGAGAAATTACGACCTCAATCGTGACTTCATTAAATCTGATACCAGAAATGCCCGCAGTTTTTATGCAATTTTTCACAAGGTTCGTCCTCATTTGTTTATTGATACCCATGTGAGTAACGGCGCGGACTATCAATACAATATCACGCATCTG
>JAUILM010000257.1 GCA_030432855.1 Bacteroidia bacterium | reverse complement strand
CGGCGATAGTAGTTGTGACGGTGACACCGGTAAACGATAAACCAGTGGCAGTGAATGATCAGGGTGTGACACGACAGAATACAATGGTTATCATCGATGTGCAGGCCAACGATTTTGATCCTGAAGGTGATTCATTGGTAACCCATATCATAAGTACGACGGGAGGAGGTCCGATTCCGGATGCAATCTATGGTGACAGTATATTATATACGCCACCCAATAATTATATAGGTCTTGATACGATTACATATCAGGTATGTGATGACGGAATGCCTTCCCTTTGTGATACAGCAATCGTTGCAATGCAGATCACACCGCCAAGTGATACACTCATTGTGATATTAGAAGAGTCGAAGGAAGATACGGTTTGTTTCAGCCATCTTTTACAAATGGGTGTACATCCATTGGAAACAACAATATGTGACCATCCACAACCCGGTGGTACCTCCATTCAAGTCCTGGGAAATGATTCGGACACATGTGTTTCTCTGGTGTCACCTGCAGATTCTTTTGGAAGTATAGACACCATTTGTCTTGTAAGTTCGTATATCATAGACGGTGTTCCATTTACGGATACAACACGTTTGCATGTGTTGGTTGCTCCTCCTGGCGATACCATTGACGTGACACTTCCAGCTGGTTCGCAGGTTGAGATATGTTTTGATAGCCTGATTCAAATTGCAACTGATTATGATGAGCGTATTCTCTGTTCAGATACGACAAGTAACACTGTCCTTGACGAGAACTTCGTGGGTGAAAATTGTATCTCTTTATCAACACCTGAGGGTCTTTATGACTATTTTGATAGTGTCTGTATCGTTTATGTCTATGAATATGGTGAAACGCAACTCTATGACACTACCTTCTTACGTTTTGAAATTGTACGTTCCGAGATTTCAGTAGCTAAGGAAATAGTAAATGTGACTCCTGCTGAGGTCCAGGGTAATTTTGAGATGACTATAGACTTCCATATACAAAATACTGGCGATATACTCATCTCAAATGTAGAACTCATCGAAGACTTGCAGAGTCAGTTCGGGGGTGCCTTTGTAGGTGTGATGAGTCCACCTGCCATTACCGATGTAGTAGCCCAGAAATCAGGCAATACTATGTTGAATTTCGACGGTATTTCTAACATTCAAATGTTGGATGGTACCACAGAACTTGGGCCCGATGAGTATATAGTCGTATCCATTACCATTGAGGTAGACCCTAATGCGGACGATGCTATATTCACGGCTGAGGGAGAATTAATCAATCAAGCTACAACGAATGCTATTGACGTCTATGCTAATGATCTTGCAGATTTAAGTGATGCAGGAAATGATCCGGGTGGAACTAATCCAGGATATCCCGGAGATACAGGAGGATATGACGATCCTAACTTAAGTAGAATGCCTTCGGTGGGAGTCGCAAAACTTACTACCGTCAATCCGTCTAATCCTAACGAGTTAGAAGTCCAAATATTTATTGAAAATATTGGTAATGACACTTTAACAGACATTGTGCTAAGTGATACATTGGATCTGGCGCATCGATTTGGTCAGACATTTACCGGTATCTTGGTTGCGCCTTCAATCACTGATGGAAATGCACACATAACACCTTCATTACGAATGGATTATGATGGGATGAGTGCGGGTATTCCCTCGATCATCGAAAGTAGTGGTGTACTGGCTCCGGGACAAAGAATCACTGTGGAGTTTACTGCTGGAATTGATTTTGGAGCCGAAGGGGTGCCTCAAATTATTAGTAATCAAGCCCGAGTTGAAGCTGTTGGATCGTCTACTGATCAATTTGTCTTTGATTTAAGTGATGCCGGGATAGATCCGGAAGGTCTTAATGAAGAGGATCCCTCCGATTTAGGTACCTATGATGATCCCAATATTATTTCCAATTGCCAGCCTTTACATTGCTTTGATGACATCGATATAGCCCTTGGCATAGATTGTAGATTAGAGATTACACCTGCTCTGTTACTGTCTACATCTGATATAGCCGTTTCGAATCCTAACTTTTACCGATTGGAGCTCTTCTACGGTAATAATATAGCCATCAGTGATAATATTTTGACAAGTCAGCATATCGGGGCTGTAATCCGGGCAAAATTGACCTGGATAGGTCCATCAGCTTGCTCAGGGGGAGTTTGTTGGTCAAACATAACGGTGAGTGGAGAAAAACGTCCATATATTGATGGCACATTTTCCAAAACACTCTATTGCTTTGACCCGTTCCTCGGACTGGACCCTGAAAGTGCGGAGTATCCGAGACCTGAAGGTATTGTCACTTGCACCGGACAAATGTTGGATGTAGAATATAATGGTGAATGGGTAAATCTATATGACTGTGAACCAGGATCGCAGGATACATTAAAAGTGATTTATCGTGAATGGGCTGTTACTACGGCAGACGGGCTAAGAGCAAGTGCTTTTGATACACTTATAGTAATACAACCTCCACCAATCTCATCTAATAATATCTTCTGTGCGGAAAAAGACACAACCTACTGTGGAGTGGGAGATTTCGGACCGTACATGATTCTGCCTGATATCTGTCCTGAAGATGGTGAGTCCGAATGCGACACCTTTTACCTGCTCGATGCAGATGGAGCTGTCTCATCATTTATTGACCAAAATTGCGGATTACGTGTACATGTGGATGAGCTTTCGTTTGATTCTGGTGGGTGCGAAACACTGACCAGATATACAGTTGAAATCAAGCAATATTGCTATGGAGTTCCAGCCACTACTATATGCGTAGGACCAGATAGTGATATCGATATTGATGGCACAATCGGCGAGCCACTCTATGGCATCTGTGAATTCTGGCATATCGATATAGATACGCTTGCTCCTCAACTTTCTGTGAAGTATGATCATCTGGGCGATGCCAACGTCGTTTGGCCCGGTGAGGGTGGGGTAGATTCCGAATTCAATTGCCTTGAGACTAATGGTAAACCAATCATCTATTTATCCTCAAATGCACATAACTGTGGTTCTCACTTCAGATTACCAGAAGTCTGTGTCTTTGAAGATTGGACGGAGATAACCTATGTCAAAGCTCGAGTGGAGGGCGTAGGAACTTATCTACTTTATGAAACCGGAGATAGTTGTTTGACAGGAGGTGAAATGGGGTCCTGCTACCAGAGTGATGAAGTGTTGACACTCTCTAAGAATGAATCACCCACACTTGTCATATTTGAAGCAAGTGATGAGTGTCATAATATTGTGTATGATTCAATTTACCTATTTGTTAAGGACGATTCTAAGCCTGTCGTCACCACCATAAAGAACAGAAATGTAGGGCTGGCAGCGAAAAAGCTGTGGACGTCTGCTGAAAGTTTTGATGAAGGTAGTTGGGATAATTGTGGGATCAACATGATTTTGGCAAGGAGAAGTGATTGGGAATCAGCTTGTATTGATTTATGCGATAGTGTGGTATTGATCTATGCAAATGCTGATGGGGACTCACTTTGGATGCCTTACCTGGATCCAGCCAGTCAGGACGAATTAACCAGCTATTTGATTTCGCAGCTACTTTGGCTGAGACAGGATGCAAATATTTGTGGACCTCTTTTATACAATGCGTGGATGATGATTTCTTATATCTGGTAGGAGAAGCCGTCCAGCAGGATCAAGTAGTAAGGGAAAAATTTGATCCATTGCTATATATGTATGAAGATGGATGTAACCTTACTACAGATGAAACATCAGTACTGCTGTCATACTTGCCTGAGATCAAAGATATTGGAGGAGGATGGAGTCACTCTATTGCGTTTGATTGTAATGATGCCTGCCAAATGGTCACAGTCGAGCTACTTGCAGTAGATTATTCCTGCAATTGGAGCACGGGATGGACGGATGTTTGGGTTGAGGATAAAAGTTCGGTTGAGGTCGTGCTTGATGTGGTGCAAGATATAGAGATAAGTTGTAATACATTTAAATCGAGTGGTCTGGATCAAGTGGTGATCATGGCTGCTCAGGGAAATGCTCAAGCACTTACCGTACTTGATTCCGCATTTGGAGGATATCAAAAAGCATGGATTTCGCCCGAGGGAGGCTATGTTGATCAGGATGGAAATCCAATAGTTCAAGCGCTCGAATGGAAAGATATGGACCGGTGTACCTGTACTACTCAGGTGGAAACAATAGAGGTATTTGATGAGCACCTGGGTTATTACCTACGGGATACCCTCATCACTGATTGTTTCTATATACCCGACACACTGGATTTAATACAGGGTATCGTTGTGACGCAATGTGCTACTGAATTGACATGTGACCAATCGGTTTGGTTCGATTTTGATGAGTGTGGAGAAGGATATGTATATCGAAAGTGGTCTATTTCAAAAGGATGCATCAGCGATATTCATAATTCAGATGCCGAAGGACCAGATACAGTCACAAGGATGCAACGGATATGGATTGGTAACTCATGTGAATTAAGTAAATATATGTTTGCCTTGCCTGCAGATACCACAGTAGACGCCTGCAATATTGAATATGCTACGGATGGAAGTGGTTATGTAGTGGGTGCTGCAGATGTTTTGAATACTGGAGTGCCACGGTACAAATTCGACGATGATTGTAGATCAATAGGAATTGGTAGAAAAGACAAGGTTTTCCGTGTAGTAGGTGGTAATAGCTCTTGCTATAAAATCTACCGAACCTGGTACTTTGCTGACTGGTGTGGTACAAAGCCCGTTGTAGAAGATTGGTGGCGGGATCATGGATCTGTTCAGGATAGTTTCGTACAAGTGATACTGGTGAAAGATACACTGGCACCCGTATGCTCTATCACAGGTCCAGACTTAAATGGTGGACTAATCGAAGCTGGTGGATGCTTGTATAATCTCAATGTTTCAGTTGCTGTGGAGGACGAATGTGGTGTCTTAGGTTATGCTTATACACTTCGTGAAATCTCCGATCCAATATCACCTGTATCAATAGTGACTAATTCTCTTGAGAATGTTGGAGAAACTCTAGATCTGACCTTCGAGGATTTGACTTCTGGGAAATATGAACTCCGGGTACGGGTCACGGACAACTGCCAAAATGAGAGTTTCTGTACCTACACGCTGACAATTGTGACCGGTCAAAAGCCAGCGGCCGTGTGTGTGACGTCACTCACTGCTGAGTTGGTGGGCTGGGATCAAAATGGTGACGGAAGTATGGACAGTGCTCATGCAGTGGTCTGGGCAAAAGAGTTCAATTCCAGTACTCAGGCTTCTTGCGGAGGAAATACTTCTGATTTGACCTATTTCGTAGAGCTATTAGATGGTGTAGGAGATAATACATTCGAAGATGACACAACCTACCTCGTCCTTGACTGTGACGACCTGGGTCTGCAAACAGTGCGTCTGTGGGTCTTGGATGCAAGAGGATCATTCGATTTCTGTGATGTGGAGTTGGAAGTTCAGGACAATAACACAGTATGCGAAGATCTATCTTCGACAGATATTACCCGGGGAATGTATTCGGAGACTGAATTGGTTTCAGAAGTCCATCAGCGACAAAATGATGACACAAATACATCTCAGGATGTGGATGATGTCGATCAACGGCTAATTGGAAAAGGTACTGCTTTGAGATCTGATGATGGAAGATTTGCACTGTTTCAAAACAGACCCAATCCATTCCGGACGGATACGAAGATCGGTTTCTACTTACCCAAAGCCATGGGGGCAAGACTGTTGATTTACGATGCTATGGGTAAGATGCTAAAAGTGATTGAGGGCGAATTTATAAAAGGCTATCAGGAGGTGGAAGTCTTGTACGAGGACCTCAATTCGGAAGGAATGATTTACTACCAACTTGATACCGAGGAGTTTACTGCAACACGAAGTATGATTCTTATGAAATAATGTTCTTGTGCTATAGTGGAATAGTTGATAAGGCATTGAACTAACTAAAATTCATATGTAAAAGAAAATAGTAGGCAAATACTTACATATTAAAATAAATCATATATTAGCTGACAGATTATGTAATGTCCGGATGATTGTTCATTGACCATGGGACAATTGAAATCAATGAAACTTAGGATATCCCGGACAACAAAATTTACACCGAATGCACTCCTAGATCTGCTCTAGCACCTTTAAGGTTCTTGAATGATACTTTAAGGGTGTTAGCAGACGGGAGACCTTTCCCAGCAAAAATTCTGAAAATTTTTAACTCAGAAGACCTTGATAGGTTTCTAGCATCTTTTCTGCAATCTTATCTCTACTAAATTGGGTAGCGTGCTCATAACCTCGTTCTGCCAACTGACTTTGAAGAATCGGGCTTGATATGAGTTGAATTATCGATTCACTAATCATCTGGGAGTCGTGGGGATCGATGAGAAGGGCACCGGGACCGGCTGCCTCAGGCATGGAGCTGGTCTTAGATGTGATCACTGGAGTTTTGCAAAGAAGTGCCTCCACGATGGGTAGTCCAAATCCCTCGTAAAACGAAGGATACACCAGAGCACTGGCCAAATGATAAAAAGCCGGCAGTTCCGTATTATCTACATGACCTACCCAATAGACATCCTTCGAAAGTTTATGATCAATTACATATTGTTTAAGCAGGGATTCTTGATTTCCTGTTCCGACTATGACAAGGGGTGGACGTTCACCAGAAGGTATCATATACAGGGCCTCCAGTAGTCCTGAAAGATTTTTTCTTTCTGTGATTGAACTGACAAAAAGAAGGAATCCGGTAGGCAAATCAAAGGAGCTCTGAACTTCCTCCAGTTTAGCTGCTGATATCTCCGCATTAAAGTCAACCGGGGGAGGAATCACTGTGATGCTCTCAGGGTCTGCCTGATAATATTCTATAATATCATTCCGGGTATGCTGGCTTACGGCCACGATGAGATCAGCATTTCTACAACTATACTTCCATTTTCGATCATAAATCCATCGGTCTACAGGGGAGTAGAGTTCAGGATTGACTTTGAAGATCGTGTCGTGAATGGTGACAACTGTCTTACATTTTAGCTTTTTGGAATTGAAAGGAATTTCATGACTAAGTCCATGGTAAATGTCGCACTGATCCTGATTAATATCCTGTACAATACCCCAACTACGCCAAAAAGGCTTTTTTGAAGAATGTATCGAATAGTTTGAGAATGGATGAAACCATTCACTTTTTTCCGGTGAGCGAGCATATAGGAGATAGTCGTGTTCTGGTGCATGCGACATCATACCTTCTAGCAGCAATCTGCTATAGACACCGAGTCCGGTATGATTGAAAAAGAGACGCTTGGCATCAAAACCAATCCGCATTGGATGTTAAAATTAGAACCGGTGGTGAATGTACATGTTTATTTTCCAAGTAAGAATCTGTAAATTGAAGGATGCGACCTCCTAAGCCAATCATAATATTTTTTCTGTTGGCCTCCGCCGTAATGTGTAGAGCCCAAATGGTCGATACCACGATTCACATCAAAAGTATCTACTTTGGCGGGGGCAGCTATTACATTGATGAGGGACAAGTGAATGAGCTATATCAATGGCTGGATAGTTTTCCTCAGATTGAACAATATGAAATTATTATTCAAAGCCACACAGATAATATCGGAAGTGTGGAATTTAATCGTCGTCTTTCCGAAGGAAGATCACGTGCTGTTTGGCATCGTCTGATCAATTATCAACTGGTTCCGGAGTCTATTGAAATAAAGGATTTTGGAGAATATCTGCCTACCTATCGTAATGACTCTCATTTGGGAAGATTAAAGAACCGAAGAGCTGACGTAATACTCAAACCCTTATCGATGTGAATATTCTGAAAAGTGTTTTTATCTGTTCTTTTATTCTCTTCACTCC
>JAUILM010000256.1 GCA_030432855.1 Bacteroidia bacterium | reverse complement strand
AAATGTCAGGTGCTTACCTAAGATGTCTTCTGCATTTTGGAATCCGAGCAGATTCATCGCTCTTCGGTTTACCACGATATCTCGCACATCCGACATATTATTCCCATAATCCCTTTCCTTTGCGATCCAGGGTATATCATACACTGAAAAATAATTTCTATCCACCGTATTACGAAAGAAATTTAAGTCATGTGACTTTCCTTCTAATGACACCTCACGTACAACCTCTAAATGATCTCCCGGAATATATCTTGAAAATGAGACTTCCTCGATATCGCGATCTTGAGCCAGCAACCGTCTAAATCTTTCGAATCTCGCCTGCATAACATCTGGATGGACTCCCATGGCCCCTCTAACAGCCATCAAATATTCATCATTGAAGCCCAGATGTCTGCTATTGAAATAATCAGACTGCCGGTCGATTAATAGAGCCATGCTCACCAGGATAAGAATAACACCAAACTGTACACCCACCAGGATTTGTCTTATGTTCAATCCTCTGATCCCAGGCGACACCAGACTTCTGCCTAAGGTGACACCCGTCGATCGACTATAAAGGACGGCGGGAGCTATTGCAATTATCAAGGTACCCACTACCAGAAAAATCATAAGCCAAAATCCAGGAGAACCCGACGGGAAGAGAAAAACCCCTGAATTAAATATTTCCACCTGAAACACTCGAGCAACAAACGGCCTGGCCATTTCAGCCAAAAACCATCCCATACCCATGGCAAAAACACTCTGAAGCATCGTCTCTGTAAATATTCGCCTAAATAATTGCATCCTGGAAGCTCCTACTACCTTACGAATACTTAGATTTTTGACATTATCATGAATGAAAGCCGTGAATAAATTAAATTGATTTATCCAACAAAGTATCAATATCAAAAAAGCTACTGAATAAAGAATCCAAATGATATTTCCCTTCCCTGCTTCTCCTATCTGGTCCGGGGCATTATCATAAAAATAGATATCATCCAGATCGACGAGATTCACTTTTTGATCCTCATGAAATCCCGATATAAGGTTCGTTAATTCCTGGGCTAAGACCCGACGATCCGCTGACGGCTGTAAAAGCAGGTAACCATACGCACTCGGAGAATCAAAGTAAGTATCCTTAAAGATCTCAAAACCCCAATCATCATATGTGCTATAAGATATTAACGCAGAAAACTGCAAATGTGAAGCAGATGGCGGATCTTCAATTACGGCTGCAACTTTGAAATATTTATGTCGTTCGAAAATAACTTCTCTGCCAATTACATCTAAACTACCAAACAGACTTTGTGCACTACTACTGGTAAGAACTAAGTTATTGGGTTGACTTAATGCTTGATACGGATCACCTTCAATTGCTTCATAGGAAAACATTTGAAAAAATCCAGCATCCGCAAAATATATCTGTTGATCCAGTAGGGCTCCAGCATCAGTTTTCAGCAACACATCCTTGGCGATCCAGGGTACGACTCTGGCATAGGCCTCCACTCCGGTCAATTGATCGGAAGCCACTACTGGTAAAGCAGGGTAGGTCAGAGATGACAAAGCATAGGATCCGTTTTCCTGATGATTCTGATGTTGAATCCTTACAATTCGATCATGGTTTTCATGAAACTTATCAAAACTCCACTGCCAATCGATATAGCGGACGACCAATAAAGTAGTTGCCAACCCTACGGCAAAGCCCAGATGCATTAACCCCGAATAAAAGGGTTTACTTCTAATTTGTCTCCATGCTATTTTTAGATTGTGGATCATTTCCTGTACAACATATAATTAATCATCCCGCAACGCATTTACCGGATTAGCCATCGCTGCTGAAATACTTTTAAAGCTGACCGTAAATAAGGCAACGATAATAGCCAGGATACCCGAGATAATAAATACCCCAACGCCCAGATCAATCCGATAGCTATAGTCATTTAGCCATTGCGAAGTAAAATACCAGGCAATCGGTGATGCAATCAATATTGCGATCAGAATTAGTTTCACAAAATCTATCGAAAGTAGGCGGACAATATTTTCGGTAGTAGCACCCAGTACTTTCCGTATTCCAATTTCCTTTACCCGCTGATTGGTCATAAAAGAGATCATTCCAAAGAGTCCCATACAAGAAATAATAATTGCAATGGTGGTAGCAGTGCTCAATAGTTTAATCATTTTCCGTTCGGAGGTATAAAATCGAGCAATGGTTTCATCCAGAAAACGGTAGGAAAATTCTGTTTCTGGAAAAACCTCATTCCAACTACTCTCAATATTTCCCAGAACCATATCCAAATTTCCCACCACGTCGGTCTTTTCCGTAGCGGCGCCCGGAATTTTCACACCAATCGAATAATGCTCCTTGCTAATCCCGATAGCTACTGGCTCAATAGTAGTACTAAGACCTGCAATGTGGAAATCCGCCACTACCCCGACTATGGGATATTTCTCTCCATCTACTTCCAGTAAATTATCAATGGCAAGATCAGGTTGATCGTATCCCATGGAAGTAGCATATGTATTATTGATAATAAACTCAGTGGCACTGTCCCGATCTAACAGGTTACGGCCAGCCAATAGATCTAAGCCAAAAAAGTCGACATATGAGGCATCACCAAATTTCTTATATACATTTGTCTGTACCATCTCATCATTTGCTTCGTGACTCATTAGCCAGCTGCTCCAACCATTTCTGACGGGTGCCTCATCATATACACATACAGATTCCACACCCGAAATTGCACGTATTTTTTGGGTCAATACACGACGGTCCCCCTTATCACTTTCCCAGGGCATCCTGATATTTACAATGGCATCCGTCTCAAATCCCAGATCTTTCTCTGACATGAATTTCACTTGATTCATGACCACTAGCGTACCCACGATAAGAAATTGTGCAATGCAGAATTGAAAGACTATGAGTCCCTTCCGAAGCATTGCTTTAGTATCCATTTTGCTAAGTCGCGAATTGAGTGCTTCGATAGGATGATATCTTGTGATCACGTAGGCTGGATATAAACCTGCCAGTAGGGATACTGCAATGAGAAGTGATAGAAAAAAAACAATAGTTTGAGTCGATAAGAGACTGAACGATAATCCAGGAGGTATGAATTCCTCAAAAAATCGTAACGCAAATTCTGTCAAAATCCACGACGTAATGATGGCCAAGAATGTCGTCAAAAGTGCTTCACCTAAGTATTGAAAGATTAGTGAATATCTTGAACTACCCAGGGTTTTTCTAATACCAATTTCCTTTGCTCGCAAGGTAGCTTTGGCGGTCTCCAGATTGATAAAATTTACCGCAGCAAGCAATAACAAAAACAAGGCAGTTAACAAGAGAATATTGAGCGTTTTTTTATTGGCTGGTGACCATTGACTATTGTTAAAGAGCCGTAATTCCTGATTAAAATGTAAGTCACTCAAAGGTTGCAATCCAAATTCGAAGGTCCAACCCGGCATCTGGCTTGCTTCGTCGTAGATATCTATGAGTGGATCAAATTGTGCTTTAATATGGTCCAGTTGAACTCCTTCTTCTAATTTAATAAAGACCATGGAGCTACTGTTTGTATTGGACCAATTATCCAGGTCAATACGATTTTTCAACCAACTAGTCTCTATGGTTGGAAATGAAATAAAATCCGAAAAATAAAAGTCGGTCTTTTGGTCAGGCTTGGCTACGATACCCGTGACAAGACAGGTAAGCGAGTCCTGATATGATACCTCTCTGCCTAAAGCCTGGAGGGGATCTTCCACTCCAAAATACAATTTGGCCTTGTCTTCTGACAGAATCACCTGATACGGTGATGAAAAGACGGTGGGCTCATTCTGACTCAGCCAGCTATAACCACCAATGGTGGCAAAATAGTCCTGATCAGCCACGATAATATCTTCCTGCTCCTTGAATTCTCTGGGTTGTGTAGATTCGCTATTGATGGTGACATCAGCTACCATAGTATGGAATGCTGTGACAGATTCCACTCCCGAAAAATCGCTGCGGATCTTCGCTCCTGTGGGTCCGGGGGCTCCCGGATTGGTGCCTTTGAATGCTCCGGTAAATCGTGAATACACCCGATATAACCTATCTCCGTCTTTTCTAAACGTATCAAAGCTAGTCTCGTGACGGACGATCAGAAATACAATCGTGCAGGTGGCGATGCTTAGTGCAAGACCTATTACATTGATTGCACTATGTATCTTCTGCTTGAGGAGATTACGATAAGCAACCTTGAGGTAAGTAAGCCACATAAATCTTAGGTTTAGTGATAGAACTCCACCCTAAGATAGGCTAAAGACATGCCATCAATTATATATCATTGATATTCAGCGATTTGTAATACCAAGAAGGCTTATATATGAAAAAAATATGTACGAATCCGATCAGGAAATGTACGAATCCGAACACCTAGAGAAAATAAGATGGGCGTTAAATTGAACACATCAGGGAGTCAAGCATCCCTCATTGATGATGGTAAACTGGGCATTTTGCTCCACTTCGAAGGACGGTTCCAGACGCACGATCGATGCATCAAAAGTGACGGACGATCCGGATTCTACGAGGCCACTTGAGATCAGATCTCCAACCGCTGAATACGAACCGGAGGGTATGGGAGTAGAAGATACTTCATTGGACGCTCCTTTAACCTGATAGATGGTACCCCCTATATTGATTGCATAAATCTCTCCCCCTTCATCCTCTCCAAATGCTACAATTGCGTTGATGCCTAATCCATGATGAGACTCCACGGACCAGCTCCCACCATCCGGTGCGATAGTCCATATCGTATCCTCAAAGTATTCGGCACAGAAGTAATATCCATTGAGGCAAGGATAATCTTCTCCTCGATACACATATCCACCTGTGACGGTCTTAGGCTCAGAGGCTTTGTGTGGATATTCAAATACTGGAAATGTATAGTCAACTATGGGTCCACATCCTGTAAGATTTTTTACGGCGGTTCCCTCGTAGCATCTCCATCCAAAGTTTTCTCCACCAGAAGAAGTACCGGGAGCAAAACTAATCTCTTCTCTTGCATCCTGCCCAACATCACCTATCCACATATCACCCGTTTGTCTGTCAAAAGAAAATCGCCAGGGATTTCGAAGACCACTACTCCATATTTCGGGCTCAGCGCCCATGACACCCACATAGGGGTTGTCTGCCGGAATAGCGTAGGGGGTTCCCCCATCAACATCCAGCCGAAGCATTTTACCATGGAGTGTATTCAGGCGCTGTCCGTTGTCACTGGGATCATTACTTCCTCCACCATCCCCCATTCCGATATATAAGTATCCATCGGCTCCAAATTTCACACCACCTCCATTGTGATTAGGGGCAGGCTGTGTAATATTGATAATAGGTAATGCTGATCCGGCGTCGGCGACGTTTGGATTGCCACTCACAGAATATCGGGACACCTGGGTATCGCCATCGTCGTCTGTGTAGTTTACATAGAAATAACCGTTAGCACTATAATCGGGATGAAAAGCAAGTCCCAATAATCCGCCTTCTCCAGCTGAGGACACGAGGGTGGAAATATTAAGGAACGGGGTGCTCAGGGTCGTGCCATTTTCAATAATCTTAATCACGCCGGCCCTCTCTGCGACAAATATTCTATTGCTGCCATCACCTGCATGCGTCAAATCCATCGGAGTATTAAATCCAGTAAAAGCAACATCCAATTGGATATCAGGATGTGACTGAGAAGAAGCGATACTCCAAGTAAGTAGAAGAGAAAGTATTAGGAAATTTTTCATCGGGTTTCAGTTTTCAACTTGTTTATCGAATAGAGAGTCTTTTAGTTACTAACGTACCTCTTTCATTTTCGGCAATTATAAAATAGGTACCTCTTCTCCAGTATTGGGTATCCAGGGTAAATTCGTTGGAGCTTTGACTCAATATTTCTTCTTTTCTGACTGGGGTAGTCATCTTCATACCACCTGGTCCCACCACTTTGATCGTATAGATATCGGTCGTGTCTGCTGTAAATCGAACCACCTTTTCACTTTTTGCTTCAGCCGATCGTTGATTTGAACTCCGTTCTACAATTTCTATTTTCTGACCCAACAGGGTCATTGAAATCATCCCCAGTATTGCCGTTATACACCATTTCATTTTCCTGTCAGTTTAATTCTACAAATCGAACATCATCAATTTCATAAGTACCATTACCTCTACCAAAATGCAATCGAAATAATAAGGCATTGGAGACCGTCGCCTCTGCCTCAAATTGAATCGTATATTTATCCCAGTATTCTCCTATATCCCTCACATGATATTCATACCATGTCCAGGGAGACCCGTCATGCGATATCACAAATTCTATTTGACCACCTCCTGATTTCTTTGCATAAAATGAGACTTCATACTGCCTGCCTGCCACCAGAGAGTGACCGTTTTGAATCACTCTGGCATTTGATCCAGAACCGTCTGTTCCTGAAACTGTAATTACAGCCGACATATTTTGTTCGTAGGGGTCATTGCCGTTTACATTAAAGTTTATTGATGCTGAGCCACCTGTTCCTGTTGTCCATCCTGACTCTCCATTTTCAAAATTTCCATTGGTTGTAAAAAGAACATCACAATGCCGGAAATCAACCAGAAAATTACCGGAATGCTGCACTTCAAAACCGGGATTTAATTCCACCGAGAGGTATCCCATAAAAGAAACATCTGAAGATCCGTTAACAGTGGTACCTGAAAAAACCCGGTGCGCAGAATAAATATCAGAAGGAATAGGATTTTGCGTCACATTCATCACATCACTATTATCACACTCTGGGCACGCAGGGCATCCGGGACTGGTACATGGCAGGACATCGATATAACCCGTCTGTGATCCACCGGAATAATCATAGGTAATAGTGTAGGAACCCGGTCCGAGGCTGGTGGGATCAAAGTCAAATGTCTCATCTCCGTTGTCTATGACTCCCAATCCACTATAGGTACCTCCCTGCTGAATGCCTCCGGAAAGGTTTTTGTACATTCCGTCAGATTCACAAGCAGTGAGATTCAGATTCATCGAATTAGGCTGGACGTCGTCAGTAAATATTCTTATTTCACTTAGACCGTAACAACCTCCACCGTGATTATTAAGTGCTGTAATTAATAGGTAGCGACCATTTTGACCATTGAGATCTATTCCTGCTGCTCCCTCATATAACCCGGAAGTGGGAGCTCTGGGTAGTGTAATGGTATCTGCTAAATTCCATGAAGTTCCGTTGTTGGAATATTCGATTACTATATTTTTTAATCCTGCGTCTACATATTCAGGATGATTCATATTCCAAATGGTCATATCGTGCAGAGAGTATTGCTGACCAAAATCATACATAATCCAATGGGACATGCCGTGTGCACTATTGGGATTTTGTCTTTTCTCGCATGAAATCCAGCCATCGAATATATTGGTGGTGTGGCGGTCTGGATACGCCTGCCCAAATGACTGCAGAACACTAAAACAAATTATTGTAAGGCCTATGTAGTACTTTTTCATCTGCGATCAACTTTTAATAAAACCGATAGGATATGAGCCAGCCGATGGTGTGTACATTTCTCCGATATTTGGAAAAATTAAATTCAGATCACTGTGCGGAACTCCAAACCATTGGGCAATCTCCCCAAAATATTCATCCGTGGATAATGTGGGAATTAATCGACCTAAATACACTTCTAATGGGTTGGCGGCTCCCTGTGCTAATGAAGGATAGTCACCATGAATCATTCCTCCATTAATCAAATTAGGTCCACCCGTTACCAGGGCATTTCCACCCCAGGCATGATCGGATCCATCACTATTGGGATTTAAAGTCCGGGCAAAATCAGAAATTGTCATAGTCAGCACACAATCATCTGTACCCAGAGTT
>JAUILM010000255.1 GCA_030432855.1 Bacteroidia bacterium | reverse complement strand
AACCCTTCCACGAAGTGTGGACCAACAGTGACAGTACACTGACAGTTAATGCAGAATGGGACACACTAGTCAGCTATAATGATTCAATACGGTGGAAATTACTCGATAACCGGATAGATGCCATTGCTCTGGGAAAGGGGGCAAGATCCGACCACTACAATTCAACTGCTCTGGGTGCCAGGGCTTTTCCTTATTTACAGGACACCATAGTACATCCCTTCAATAATACGCAAGTTGATACGGCTAATGAATGGATTGATGGACTGGGAGCTTTTATCACACACCTCAATGATCTGGGATATCAGACCGGGGATGTGGTTGTGATCAAGTGGTCATTGACTTCAGGCGAAATGCCGTTCATTGATACAGCACAAGATTTACGAGTTGCAGAAGGCATTCATGCGTTTACGATTACTTCTCCTTCACTATTGAGCCCTGTACAATTTGGCTTTGATAGTGTACCTACGGGAGCTTATACGTTGCAAGCAAACCAGTACTTAACTGGGTCCACTGCGATCGGACATGATGCCGTGGTGGACAAGGCCAATCAAATTGCTTTGGGTGACAGCACCTCACAAGAATTGAAACTTGGGGATTCCATACGAATGAAGATTGATACCAACTACACGCATTTCCAGCTGGTTGGATTTGATTCTACCTACAATCAATTGATTCCGATCGATGCTGCTGCCTTTGGATTTACACCGGATGCGGATTGGTATGAGTTAGAGGTCGATGCACCTCCTGGAGATATAAACGACGACATATACACGCTTGGTCAAGTAGTTATTGCTGCTGACACGTCAATAAATACATATTACCTCCAAGTTCCAGCACCGAACGGGAACGCCATAAACGTTCGAGATCCCTATGACGATGATGTAGAGATCATGTGGTCAGGGGACACTTACAGTTGGGTTTGGAGACAGCTCGATGAGTACTTTGAGTTGAAAGATGGTGGAGCTCCGGGCGAGGGTACAGGCGTGTATATAAACGCAATTCACGGGTATAATGACCCTGCGGCAATATTAGAACTACAGGCTGACGGCGGCATGCAGTGGAGCAACTACGGCATTGGATCACCAAGAGACGGAGGTTCTGACTTTTATGCTATTCCCTTTGTCGATGGTGGTGGAGGTGTTTATCAATTACGACCTGATGACTTCTTAGATAGCTTAGACTTATCTAATGTTGGCGACAGTACCGGCGTCATAATACCAGACAGAGAAATAGCTTTTGGAGACGGCACAAGGGGATTACAATCTAATTCAAACTTATTCCTGAATGCAAACAATGTCGTAGTTGAAACACCCAGAGCTATCCAGACCGGAAACGGAGCAACAGCAGGACAGGCATCTTTCATTACGATTGGAGGCAGAAGATCGGGAGATGGTACGGCATACATAGATTGGCATTCTACATCTGGAACATACGGTACCAGAGCAATACGGAATAGTGGGACCAATGGATCATTTAGCTTCACACATAGTGGCACAGGGGGTATGGTATTTAGGAACGTGGATGCAGCAGACATTGAGTTTGAAACCAACTCGACAGATAGGCTTAATATACTGTCCACTGGTGAGGTTGGTATAAATCAATCTAGTCCATCTGCTCAACTCCACGTTGACGGTGACGTATTCATTGAGACATCGACAACCGAAGATGTACAAATCGAGATCGACGGGACAGTAAGAGCACACTGGGAGGGATCGAATGGATATTTAGGAATTAACACGACGAGTCCGGCGAGAAGGTTTCACGTCAACGGTGCACAGAGGTGGACGAACTTGGGATCTGTAGGAAGCATTACATGGGTGCCATATTTAGATTCAAATCGTGATGTCGGAGAAATAACCCCAGACAACTTAGAAGCTGCAATGGGTGGTCCTTTTGCTGCCAATTCTGAAATATATTGGGAAGTTCTTTCGGGCCAGGTAATCACTAAGGATAACCGACCTGTTAGAATAAACTCGGGGGCTGCTGATTATTCTGGCACTGTTGATCCTGGAACTGAATATGCAGTATTAGCCTATTTTGACAATGCCGGCAACGATGAAGTTAGGTGGAAGGAAATCACAGGAACTGGGATCGCAACAATCACAGGATCAGGAAGCACCATCAATGTACAGGCTATTGAGGTGGATGGATCAACTTCGAATGAATTGCAGAACCTAAGTATAGGCACTCGTACATCTACAACATACCCCATCAATATATCTAGCGGCTCAGGTACGTCTTTAGGTGTTTTCACTACTTCTCTTGCAGGATTGGCCCCATCATCAGGTGGTGGTACAACCAACTTCTTAAGAGCAGACGGAACTTGGGCAGCACCTCCTGGCGGTGGTGGCGGAGACGGTATTTATGGCGGCTCTGACAACTTAACAGCTGGGACAACAACGGCCACAATACTATCAGGGTCGGTTTTTAATTTTCAGTACAACACAGGTGACTCAGAGTTCACTATATCCGGTACGGGTACATTCTTAAGAAGTAATCCAAGTGGGGCGGCAAATGCAGTAGAATTGGACGCTGGCGGTGTTTCCATCGAAGCCGCATCTGGTGACCAGATAGATTTTAATGTGGCAGGTGGTACGAATGAGATAGTTATCGACGGAACTGATGTATTCATCAACGACGGCCTTTTGATAGGAGGTGACTTGTCGAATCAATTACGTGTGGGAAGCGCTGCCGGATACGCTGTAATGGGTCACGAGACTACTTTCAGTGGATCATTCGCGCAGTTCCAAAGTGATGGGGATATTCTTATTCAGGCTGACGAGGGGACCGGAGATGACATTTATCTGACAGCCGATGATGACATCATTTATGTTGCAGATAGAATGTATTCTGCTAATGGTGATCTAAATCTAGGAACTGGCGTTGTGAAATTAGGTACTGTGCTTGGTCATACAGGGGGTAGTCATATAATATTATCTGACGGAGTGGCTCCAACCTCAAGTGTACTTAACTCAGTTCATCTATATGCAAATGGCTCGGACGCAGAGCTAATAGTTAGGGACGAACTAGGAAACACAACTACGCTTTCCCCCCACAACTTTTCAAAGATCCCAGAAGGACCAAGCGAAGAAATGGCCTGGTCTTATTATTCCGAGCGAGACGATAAATATATCAATGTAGACATGTTGAAACTGGCCCGATTGGTCGAAGAACTCACTGGAGAAAAATTAGTATACACAAATTCTAAATAATGAGATACATCATCGCAATAGCACTAATGATTTTCCTCAGCGCTCAAGTAGTTGCGCAAACTGCAACAACTGACAGCATACCACTCACAGAGTTGCAGATGTCAAAGATTGCCAAGCTGCAAAACGATAAGGCAGAACTACAGAAGCAATTTGACCAGATGAAGCAGGAAATAGAGCGTCAAATCAGTGAGCACCTTGGATTCATTCTGGATGCAAATGGAATCGAACCAAAGTCAGTCATACCAACTGAAGTGCGTGAAGGAAAGCTATTCTACCAAAAGAAAACCGAAGGAAAATGAGACTCTTAATCTATCTATCCATACTGTCCATTGTTTGGTCATGCAGGAATAATGAACCACCTGTGGTATATCCCAATGAAAAGGACACATCCTTGACCACATTTTCAGAGATGTTTCCTTCAGGGGGTGGCGTAACGGCACAAGCACTGAGGGTGAAACCTGTAATGGCCTTTGATCATTATTCTGTTCAAGAGGTTATCGATTCAGGATTTGCACTGATTAGTCAGACATTCAGCAATGAATCTATCATTTGGGCTGATACGCTCAGGCAGGTGGTAATGATATGGACCTCGGGATATGCAGACAGCACAACTGTAGAGGATAGTCTTGCATCACACTTGATCCTGATCACCAACAATGCAGACTCGATCACATCACACAGAACCACCATCAATGACATCCTTGATAGTTTGATTGTCCATAGGACTGATATCAATGCTGGTGGAGGTGGTGGAGGATCGGGCAATACTATTTATTCAGCAAATGACAGTATAGATGATCCTGATCGATACATAAAGATGGATTCTGCCGGTACTCAATTACTCCGATGGGGTCACATGCCCAACATTTATGAAGACAGTACTCAGAACAAATATGGGTTCTTTGTAACAGCCAATGATCACAAGTTAGACACCCTTACCCGGGCTGTCGGCATCATGTATAATGCTTTGAATGACGCACTACAGAACAACGTCCTCAATACCGTAGCAGCAAATGAACGGGCAGCATACATAAGGACAGACGATCTGACAAGCACAGACTATGCAATGATATGCCTGGAAAAGAACAGCATTGATTTTTCAGGTATCGTCAACGATACGGCATATAGATACAGTTTCCCTATCCGGGCCTATCCTTATGATGGGAATAACTACAAGCTAGTTTGGAATAATGGAGTAGGGACCTTTGTACAGGACACAGCCACAAGTGGAGGCGGTGGACTGTGGACAGACGGGGGAGCACATATATACACAACAGACGGGGTTTCCCTGGGAACCAGTGATGCCCCACCAGGAGGTGAGGCTTTGTATGTTGCCGGTTCTGCAAGGTTCAATGGAGCTATCTCTCCCCGGGCAGGGATAGAGCAGTACAATGCAACTTTTGGAGACGATGGAGATGTATTGACATACTTTGATAATTCTGGAAACCATGATGTAAGATACAGGACATTGAATGGAGTGGGAGATATCAATGTGAATGTCAATGGATCTGCTATTGATATCAGTAGCTCTTTTGAATCACCCTTCACAGATAATGGCACGTATTCTTACCTGACTACGACAAGTGACAACCTGGTGATTGGCTATTCTACTGCTCCGCCGGATGATGAAAAGCTGTATGTAAGTGCGAAAGTTAGAATCAATGGAAGTCTTGATCTAAGGGGTGGGCTAAAGCAGTACAATGGCACCGATGGCACCGATGGACAGGTATTAACCTACTTCGATAATGCAGGAAGTAGGGATGTAAGATATAGATCATTAGTCGGGCAAGGTGGGATTTCTGTTTCCGTGGCAGGTAGCAATATCAACATTTCAGGCACGAGCCTTCAATCTACTGATCAAAGTGGTTCAGTATCTACCACGGCAGACGGATCTGGTGATGTCACTGTCACGTTTGGGACTGCACATTCAACGACACCGGTGGTCATGGTACAAGCAACAGGATCAAGAGTAGAGTACATCATTCAATCAAAGTCAACAACCAATTTCGTGGTAAGAGCATTTGACACGGAGGCTGACACGGCCCTGGTATCTACTGCTGTAACCTTCGACTGGATAAGTAAAGAATAAATGAGAATGCAAATTTTGATATTGATACTGCTCTCTATAATGTCCTGCTACAAAGTGGAGGCACAGTGTTGTAAACAGATAGCGGTGTATCTACATGCAGGGCAAAGTAATGCAAGATCAAGGGTAACACATCATGACTTACCAGATAGCCTAAAGGGTCCGCTCCCACATATCTTCATTTATAACCAGCTGACGGATTCCATTGAGCAATATGAGGCCGGGGTTAATTCTATGACCACCAAAGACCTGAACAGAAATGATACTTTAGTAGCTTCTGAAATCATGGTGGCCACAAGGTATGTGCAGGACCACCCAGGACAAGACATCATCATCATAAAGCATGCTATTGGAGGAACAGCCCTTTGTCAAACGGCTGCCCGGGATTGGAATATTGCTACAGCAGACGAGGAGTACTTTAATTACAGTGTAGTCCTCCAAAAGGCCTTTGTCAGGATCGATGAAATGTACAGGCAACCCAAGATTATCGGCATGGGGTGGGTCCATGGTGAGGAAGATGGGAAGGATCTGGATTGTGCCAATGCCTGGGATGAAAATATGAGTGATTTAGTGGATGCCTACCGGGATCAATTAAGCCAGAATTTTCAAGTTGTGGCCACAAGGGTAGCAAGCGTAAGGGCTTACCTGGATGAAGTGAGAGCAAGTATTGAGGCCTATGATTATTACAGATATCAATGGGTTGACATTGATCACCTGCCTTTAGGCATCATTGATGGAACACACTACGCAGTCGATGAGATATTAGAGATGGGAAATATAATTTATGACGCCCTTGAAAGTGGGGGCTTTTAAATCAAAGAATATATGGGACGGGAAGGATTTTTAATAGTAGCCGCCGTGGTGATATCAATTTGGATATTCCAAAGGCAACACGAGAAAGGTAAGTCCTGGGCAAGGGGAGCCCAGTGGCTTGTAGGAATGGGGTTCCTGATATACATAGTACTGACCTTGGCGAAAGGTCTTGAGGGTTGGATATGAATTAAACACTTGGATTCGTGGGGGAATGAAAAAACGAATGCACGTAGACTATGGAATACTTATTTGCGCCAGATCAACTGTGGTGGTGGGTCATCATAGGGTTTATAGTAGGGTTGGTCTGGGTATACTATGATCATAAAAAGAGAAAGTCATGACCGACGATCAATTTAAAGAGCTGGTGGAGGCCCTAAAGCCCTCCAAGGACAAGGAGAAAAATCTTGTAGTAGATATCGTCTTCAAGTTTTCAATACCTATCCTGGTGGCTGTGTGTGGTTGGATGCTTAGCAATAACATTGATTACGGTAAAGGTCTGGTGCAATATGGTGAGCAGATGAAAAATGTGGTTGAGGATCTCAAGGAGATGCGGAGTACCATAGACAAGTTAGAGGAGTTTACTGCAGAGCCAAGATTCACTCAAAAGAACTTTGAACAGCAGATAAAACCTGTCACTGATGCTCTGCTCGTCATCACTGGTGAACTGAAAGATATCAAGGAAAATGAACGGTCCATGTCACTGGATATTCAGAGGCTTCAGTCAGACGTCGAAGAACTAAAGCGCAAAAAATGAAGACAATTTTCTTCTTACTATTCCCGGTCCTGCTGTGGGGGCAATTTGAGGTTAATGTTCTTGAATATGAACAGGAATACTGGTGGGTTATAGATGATAATCCAATTGACACACTTTGGGAACCAATACCAGAAACAGCTTTAGAGCTCATCAACCGCATCGATAGGCAGGAATACAAGCACGACCTAATTCTTGATGAAGTTGGCGCGCTCTGTCCATGGCAGTCCTGGAGGCTACAACCATATTTCTCTTACCAGGTGGATGTCATTCTTTCCCCTGATGAATTTGATGCATTCGAGCCCAGATTATTAGATGAAGACTTAATGTACTACATCTATGGGGGAAATAGAGATGCCTTAAATATCACTGAACGAGGATACTTTGCTCAGATACACAGGCCCGGATTTATAGGTAAACTCATGCGAGACTATCGGTTTGTAAATCCAGAACATGCCCTGTATTACAAAGGAACTCCCCTGAATGGTTGGCACATCCGAACACTCAAAAACGGCATGGCCATCGCTGCCCGGGATCTCCCAAACAACAGGATTCATGTGAGCATGGCTAGATTCCTGGAATACGATCCATTTTAGTCCCCAAATCTAAAAAAGTTTAACTTTTTCGATTCTACTACAGGCGGTAATACATTTACGATGATTTAAATGTATACGTCTGATGAGAGCGCTATTATCACCACAAACACCTAGCAGAACTTTAGCAAACGGGCCAATTGTATGGACGGATGGAGATCCTACAGATGGTCACTCATTCGACAATACCAATCAGAACATGCGTCTGAAGGTCCGCAACACTGATGCTGGACCACAAACGATCAACATTCCTAAGCGAAAGACAGCGGATGGTGACACTTTCACCAATCCCGACCTTACACTGGCTGCTGGTGAAGAGTATGAGTTCGATTTATTCGAAAACGACTATTACGGATGGAATGATCCCGATAATAACCTCACCAGCAAAAATGCGGTGATCATGAATGTTTCTGATGCAA
>JAUILM010000254.1 GCA_030432855.1 Bacteroidia bacterium | reverse complement strand
ATCGATCAGCAGTACGATAAGGAAACATTCAGGATGGTTTCTTGCGATGGCATTTGCGATGTCCTTTAATAAGAAGGTTTTACCTGTTTTCGGCTGTGCAACAATCAATCCCCGCTGTCCTTTTCCAATCGGAGCGAACAGATCGATCATTCGATTACCATAGTCCTTACCAGTGGGAGAGCTATCCAGCTTAAATTTCTCACTGGGGAAAAGTGGTGTTAGATAATCAAAAGGAACTCGTTCACGTATTTGTGCAGGTTCCAGACCATTGATCAAAGAAACCCGTAGAAGAGCAAAATACTTTTCACCTTCTTTAGGTGGTCGGATAGCACCTTTGACTGTATCCCCGGTTTTCAGACCAAATAACTTGATTTGAGAAGGTGATACATATATATCATCGGGTGAAGTCAAATAGTTGTAATCCGATGATCTGAGAAATCCATATCCATCGGGCATCATCTCGAGGATACCCTCGCCTTCAATCACACCGTCAAGTTCCACATTGAAAGCGGGCTTTTTTGGCTCTTGCTTTTTGGGCTCCTGCTTTCTTGAATCTTGTTTCTGATTTCTATTTCTCTGGTCATTGTTTTTATTGTCATGACCTTTGTTCTCATGTTGCGGTTTCTCAGCGTGAGAATCTTCAGATTTTGGATTATTCTTTTCAGAATTCTCACTCTTGTTGCCCGCACCATTATTGTTTTGATCTGACTGTTTAGGATTGCGACCTCTGCGTTGTTGCTGTGGCCTGGCTTCTTCCTTATTCTCAGTCGTCTTTGGTTCTTCACGTGATGACTGACCTTCTGGCGCTTTGTCTTCCGTCTTCCTACTTCTTTGTCTACCTCTTCCCCTTTTGGGCTTAGCCTCTTCTTTCGGCTTAGGATCAGCAGCCTTGTTATCTAAGTCAAATTCAAATTGAGGTTCGTTACCCTCATTCCCGTTTTTTGATTCAGGTTTTACTAAAGCCTGCTCATCCAGGATTTTATAGATAAGTTCTTGTTTGTTGAGTCGTTTAAAGCCCTTCAACCCGAGCTTCTCAGCCACTTCTCTAAGCTCAGGAACCAACATGTCATTCAACTGAAGGATATCGTACATATAGCGAAATGTTTATAGGATTCTAAGAATCGATATATAAATAGTCTAATTGGTGGATTGATCTTTTTGATAGAAATCTGGAAAGAAGACAAGGAAATTCTATGCGGATTTGACGCTAGTAGAAAACTGCGTCTCTTTCTTCGACCCAGCAAAAATACAGTTATTTTTTAATCACAGCAGTATATTTGCGAAAAAAGCATCAAATCCTCAACGATTTGGTGTGATCTATTGAAAAAAAATCAATACATAAATGCTGGAAATCAACATTTTGCGATCTGAAAAGGATCGGGTCGTTGCGGGATTGCGTAAGCGTAATTTCAACGACGATGACCTTAAAAACATTGATCGCATCCTTGATTTGGATGATAATCGAAAGAAGGTACTGACCAATTTGGAGCAATTAAAGGCTGAATCCAATCAAAAAGCGAAGGAAATTGGAGCCCTTTTCAAATCCGGTAAGACTGAGGAAGCAAATACCTTGCGAAACCTGGTTGCTGCATCAAAAGAACAGATAAAAGAGCAGGAAGAGCAGGTGCGAGCTGTCATGCAGGAGCTGGATACCGCCCTCTTGGATCTTCCTAATATACCTCACCCCTCGGTGGTCGCTGGCAAAGGTGAAGATGACAATGAAATCGTGAAGGACTGGTCCGGTGAACTACCGGCATTTGAAGGATTTGAAGCTTTACCGCACTGGGATCTGGCCGACAAATTCAATTTGATAGATTTCAAACTGGGGGTGAAAATTACGGGATCGGGATTTCCAGTATTCAGAGGTAAAGGAGCACAGCTTGAACGTGCCCTTATCAATTTCTTTCTGGCCCAGGCCAGCAAGGCAGGATATGAAGAAATCGTCCCTCCCCTGATGGTCAATGCAGATACAGCCCGCGCTACCGGACAGCTACCCGATAAGGAGGGGCAAATGTATTACGTGGAAAAAGACGATTTGTATCTCATACCAACCGCGGAAGTGCCTGTAACGAATATATATCGTGATGAAATCGTAAGCGTCGACAAATTACCGATCAAACTGACAGGATATACTCCTTGCTTCCGTCGTGAAGCCGGTTCATACGGCAGCGATGTCAAAGGACTCAATAGGGTGCATCAGTTTGACAAAGTGGAGGTCGTACAAATTGCCCACCCAGATCAGTCATATGCTATTCTTGATGAGATGGTATCACATGTGGAAGCCCTGCTGATTCAGCTGGAACTACCCTACAGAATCTTGCGTTTATGTGGTGGTGATCTTGGATTCACCTCGGCTCTGACCTATGATTTTGAAGTATACTCTGCTGCGCAGGGTAAGTGGTTAGAAGTAAGTTCAGTATCAAACTTTGAAACGTTTCAAAGCAACAGATTGAAACTGAGATATAGGGAAGGCAATGAAAAACCCCAACTGACGCACACACTTAATGGTAGTGCTTTGGCGCTAGCCAGAATTGTAGCAGCGCTGCTGGAGAACAATCAGGACGAAAACGGGATTAGTATACCGACAGTATTACAACCGTATACAGGATTTAGTAGAATAGACTAAAGAATTTAGAATAATGGGTTCAGGATATATGGGATTTATATTGGTTTCTGGCTTGATGTCACTTGTAGGCATGTGGGTCAGCGGCCGATTGAAAGCAAAGTTTTCGCATTATAGTAAAATGACGACCAGAGCCGGTCTGACCGGGCGTGAGGTAGCAGAAGCCATGTTGGCGGGATATGGTATTCACGATGTGAAGGTGATAGAATCACAGGGGTTTCTATCCGACCACTACAATCCTCTAAATAAGACAGTGGCACTGTCACCTGCAGTGTATCGGGGACGATCCATTGCGTCATCAGCCGTAGCGGCTCATGAATGTGGTCACGCTGTCCAGCATGCTTCATCCTATCCTCTACTCAAGCTGCGATCCGGTTTGGTACCACTCGTAAAAGTATCATCCAGAGCACAGCAATGGCTTTTGATGCTGGCCCTGGGAGGATTTGGTGCAGGAGCAAGCGGCAGCCAGACCATATTAATGATTACAATTGCCGCATTTGGCATCACTGCCTTGTTTAGTTTTCTTACACTACCCGTAGAGTTTGATGCCAGTAAAAGGGCGTTGGTATGGATCGATCAGAATAATGTGGTACAAGGCGTCGAGTATGAGGGTGCCAAGGATGCACTACAATGGGCAGCCCTGACTTACGTAGCAGCAGCATTATCTGCCCTCGTGATGTTATTATATTTGATAGGGCGATTGCGAGAATAGCCTTACCTTGTGTATTAGATTTTAAAGGATATTTAAACTGTTATAAGATGGATTCTGGAGAAGTGGATATGTCATTCGAAATTGGTAAAGAAGCTATGGATAGTGCATTGGAGCACTTATCTCATGAGCTGACCAAAATTAGGACCGGCAAAGCCTCACCTGCAATGTTAAGTGGTTTGCTAGTCGAGTACTATGGGTCTCCTACCCCGCTCACACAGGTCGCTAATGTAGGTGCTTCTGATGCCAGAACCCTGACAATCCAACCCTGGGAAAAGTCTATGTTGGGTCCCATTGAGCAGGCTATATTTGCCGCCAATCTGGGGCTAACTCCCATGAATGATGGGGAAATCATCAGAATCAATATTCCTCCACTCACGGAAGAGCGACGTCATAATTTGGTAAAGCAGGCAAAGCATCTTGGAGAAGAAGGAAAGATCAGTCTTCGAAATACCCGTCACAAGATTATGGATACCATAAAGAAAGCTGTGAAGGATGGATATCCTGAAGACATGGGTAAACGCAAGGAAGAGGCTGCCGACAAATTGACGCACAAATACTATGACAAGATCGACAAGCTGATCGAAGCCAAAGAGGAGGATATCATGACCGTGTGATCAATGCCACGGCAAGTGATCAATGACATCTCTGGTGACAACAATCGCTGAACCACCAGGATGGAAAAGTATTTGGCTGCCTACCTTCTCAGGTATTTCTATTTCAATCTTCTCTCTTTCCTGTGTGGTAGGTTGATACATCTGGTATCCTTGATCTGTCTGGATAATAATGATATCATCGACCAGTTGAAAATCTCTTAATTCCGGCAAGAGTAATTGAGAAATATAATTTCCAAACTGATCAAATATCAGGATTCCTCTTTCCTCGATTCCTGCATAAAGTTTTCCATTGGATTCCACGATACGAGAGGGTAGCAGTCGATCGTCGAACTTCAATCGTAGATCCTCACCACGTGCCAGGACCTGCCCTTGATGATCTATCTTAAACAGTCTCTGCATATGATCATCAAACACCCAGAGATTACCGTCCAGTGATGATGCGATGACGCGAATTTCGCCAAACCCCAAATCAATCAGATTGAAGGACGCCTGCTCGTTGAGCCGTCGGTCGAGCACCACCACATTATAAAAATCAGGATAGTAGAGAAGTAATTTCATGGGGTTGCTGGCATCAATAGTACCTAGCCGACCATAGATATGGTTAGAGTAGTAACCGGCACGCTGTAGATCTTGACCGCATTTGATTACTTCATCATCCTCGGTTCCGTAATACACATTCTTAAAGCGATCTGTCGCAGCTGTTCCCACTACGATTTCCAACGACTGGGCCGTACCGAGGTTCAGTGATAGCATAAAAAGTATCACTATTCCCATGAAATCAACAATACCTGATTTCTCCCTTATCATTTTCAAAAAACGAAAGATTAATCACACCGTCTTCCATCACCGCGTAGGAATTATAGGAAAGCCAGTCACCTAAATTTATATAACGACTCTTCCCATCCTGTAGATTGCAAAGAATCGGAAGATGTCGGTGACCGAAAATAAAATAATCAATGTGCTGATCTTGTAGATACTCATTACAGAAGGAAATCAGCCACTCGCCCTCTTTACCATGCCACTGGTCTTTCTTGTAGGCCTGTGTACGACTCTGTCCGCTCCAAAAGTGGGCTAACCTAAATGCGAAGTTTGGATGAAGTCTGGCGAAAAGCCACTGTGAAACTGGGCTGGCAAAGACCTTCTTGATAAACTTATAGCCATGATCACCAGGTCCGAGACCATCACCATGCCCCATATACAACTTCTTTCCCTGTGCTTCGATAATGATGGGCTCTCGATAAATTGGGACACCCAATTCATCCTTCAGGTAATTAAACATCCACATATCGTGATTGCCGGTAAACAGGGAAATCTTGATCCCATCATCGATCAAGTCTGCCAGCTTTGCTAGCAGTCTGAAATGCCCTTTGGGCACTACCGACTTATATTCAAACCAAAAATCAAATAAATCTCCTACGAGGTATATGGATTCAGCATCCCCGCGGACAACATCTAGCCACCGTATAATCTGCAACTCCCTATCACGCGAAGTTAGACGGGCGTCAAGTCCCAGGTGAAAGTCCGATGCGAAGTAAATCTTTGACATAGGTTGCCGAAAGATAGAGAATTGTTGCAGGAAGGTGACGAATCAGTTTCCTAGGGAAGAACTGTATCAACCGGAGTATAGGGTAGATCAAATGCCTGAGCAACCCCTTCGTACACTACCTGTCCCTTCACAATATTAAGTCCCTTGCGAAGTTCTGCCGATCTTGTGCAGGCTTTTTTCCACCCATGATCTGCAAGCTGAATGGCATAGGGCAACGTGGCGTTTGTCAATGCCACCGTTGAGGTGTATGGTACCGCCCCTGGCATATTTGCTACGCAGTAGTGTACAATATCATCAATCACAAAAGTAGGATTGGCATGTGTCGTTGGACGACAGGTCTCGATACAGCCTCCCTGATCTACGGCAACATCTACTACTACCGTTCCGGGTCGCATAAGTTCCAGCATATCCCGGGTGATGAGATTAGGGGCTTTTGCCCCGGGTATCAATACGGCCCCTACGATTAAATCGTGTTCGGCAATCAGGCGTCGAATATTGTATTCGTTGGAATACATGGTCTGCACATTAGCTGGCATCACATCTGCCAGATAGCGAAGACGCTGCAAATTAACATCCAGAATGGTGACTGAAGCACCCAGTCCAGCAGCCATTTTCGCAGCTTGAGTTCCTACAATACCTCCTCCCAGAATCAAAACCTTACCCGGCTGTACTCCCGGGACACCCCCCAATAGTACGCCACGACCTCCCATAGGTCGTTCCAGATACTTAGCACCCTGCTGGACCGCCATACGACCTGCAACTTCAGACATGGGTATCAACAAAGGAAGGGTCCTGTCAGCTGCCTGCACAGTTTCATAAGCCAGACAAATGGCCCCTTGCTTTATCATGGCAGTGGTTAGTGGTTCATAGGATGCAAAATGGAAATAGGTGAATACTAATTGATTCTTTCGGATGAGATCGTATTCTTCTTCAATTGGCTCCTTGACCTTCATGATCATCTCAGCATCAGCATAAACGGATTCTCGGTCATCAATGAGATGTGCTCCGGTCGATCGGTAGTCATCATCGGTGAATCCGCTACTTTCTCCAGCTCCTCGCTGTATCAATACACGATGATCTCGTTTGACCAATTCAATGACACCGGCCGGCGTGATTGCCACACGATTTTCATTGCTCTTGATTTCCATAGGAACTCCAATAACCATACGCTATATAGTAAGATTTATAATGGTGGTAAAGATACTACAACAGGTGGTGGAGGAGGCAATATTACGCCTATGTAAAGCTCTTTTACACCATTGCAAACAACGAGGATATACCCTTAAAAATAATCTAATAAGAGTAGGATCTTGGTACAGGTTTTCTAATTTTGCAGCCTCATTCTTGCAAATGCACAAATCAAAAATTGATGAAGGTTTATAATTTTAGTCCTGGACCGTCCATTTTACCACAAGAAGTTTTTAAAGAAGCTGCCGAAGGTGTACTTAACCTTAACAATAGTGGCTTGTCAATACTTGAAATTTCTCATCGCAGCAAAGACTTTGTAGCCATTCTAGAGCAGGCAAAGTCTCTCACTAGAGAACTACTTTCTCTACCCGATAATTACCATGTCTTGTTTCTCTCAGGGGGAGCCAGTACACAGTTCCTGATGACTGCCATGAATTTTCTGGGTGATGGTCAAAAAGCGGCATACGTGGATACAGGCTCCTGGTCATCGAAAGCTATCAAGGAAGCCAAGAGATTTGGTCAGGTCGATGTGATTGCCTCATCAAAAGATAAAAACTATACCTACCTGCCGAAAAACATCGAGCCGGATGCAGACCATGCCTATCTGCATATGACGAGCAATAACACCATTTTTGGCACTCAATTTCAAAGCTTTCCGGATACAGAGGTACCGATTGTATGTGATATGTCATCTGACATTTTCAGTCGGAAAGTGCCAGTCGAAAAGTTTGGAACCATTTATGCCGGAGCCCAAAAAAACATGGGTCCTGCCGGTACCACCCTGGTCATTGTACGAGATGACATGATAGGTAAATCAGGAAGAGACTTACCCACCATCATGAATTACCAGACACATGTGGATAAAGACTCCTCATTTAATACCCCGCCAGTATTTCCTATCTATGTCAGTATGCTAACGCTTCAATGGCTTAAAGACAATGGAGGAATCGCTGCCGCCGAAAAACGCAATCAGGAAAAGTCAGACACTCTATATGCGGAGATTGATCGCAACGGAATGTTTCAGGGAGTCGTAGCTGCGGAAGACCGATCACAAATGAACGTCACCTTTACCCTGGTTGATGATTCACTACAAGGAACTTTCATAGATATGTGTAATGAAGCAGGGTGTGTCAGTGTGAAAGGACATCGCTCCGTAGGTGGTTTCCGTGCCTCAATATACAATGCCATGCCACTTGAGGGAGTACAGGCCCTGG
>JAUILM010000253.1 GCA_030432855.1 Bacteroidia bacterium | reverse complement strand
GCACAATAGGAAATCACCAGTACGTCCATCCCATCCAGGATATTCATCAGGAAGCAAACAAATATAGTCGCATATTGAAGTCGCGAAATGGGGCGTGAATCTATATCAATTGCAGATGTGTTTACCGACATGATTTTATTACTTACGTGTGGTCAGAGGTTATGAATAAATTAATCTATAGCACCTTGTAAAATCTCAAAACCACACTATTGCCTTTCTTCATTCCGGAAGAAATAATGATCGTCTTGTTGAGCCAGGCATATTTACTTTCCTTAGAAACCTCCAGTGTGGCAGAAGTCCGCATGTAATATTCATCCGGAGATACTGCTTCGCCTGCCTTCATTCGGGCCATCACTTCGGGAGGGGCTGTCCGAACGCCTTTGTTTTCTATGTAGATGATCACTCCATCGTCAGTTTTTAGGCTGTAATTGGCCACCAGATCAGCGGTTCCATCCTCCCGTACCGTTTGCCAGTCTGCTCCACCGGCTTGTACCTCGCCTCGAATGTCAGGTCCTGCGAAGGAACCACCGGTGATGGGAATGATCCTCCGGTTCCCATATCGGGTAATACCGACCTCGTGAGGTGGATCCAGGGTGACGGTTGCTTCAAAAATGAATTCAAGTGACGGTTCTGGGATCTGCGATTGGGCATTGATCAGAGCGGGTGCAAAGCAAAGTATGACCATAAGTAGTTTGATCTGGTGACTCATTTTTTATACCTGTTTTAGAATGTCACAATTTGAGACAATAAAATAGTTATTTCAACCCGGATTATGTAATAGAACTTCGTAATGAGGGTTGAAATGCCAATAAAATAAGGAGGTTTGGAAGAATCAGCATAGCACCGTTATGGTGATTCTGAAAACTCCAGCGAAGCGTTTATTTTGCAGGCATTTCAGGCCGTAATAGATTTTCTAATGCATAATCCGGGTTCAATGCATTGAGCTGTATAAGAGGTACATTTTCTTCCACCTCCTGCATGTTTAACCTACATCAGGGCAACACCCTGGGCAGGCACTGGATATCTATAAATTGTTTCAACAATTTCCGGGTAGTTTTCAATGATCTTTCGTGGATTTATTGATCCCTTATCCGTGATTTCACCTCGGTCGAGTGAAAGCTCAAAAGTAACTACGGTTGCCACCTTAATCAGAGTGGAGCTACCCTTGCTGGTATTTGCAAGATCAAAAAGAGTTTGAGTGAGAGAGTCTCTGACCTTTTGATGCTGAAGAATTCCTGCATTAGTCCGTATTTCCACATTATTTACCAACGCTCGACAAGCAGCGATATCCGGGAAAATGATAGCACCCAGATAGGGCCGATTGAGTCCTGTGATCACGGCATCCTTGATGAGTCCCTTTCCTGCTGAAATCAGTTTTGACTTTAGCACACCAACATTTACCCAGGTACCACTGTCCAATTTAAAATCCTCTGCTATTCTTCCATCGAAGATCAGTCCTTCGTTGGGATCTTCCGGATTCACAAATCTCAGTGCATCTCCAGTACAATAATAACCTTCTTCATCAAATGCCTTTTCAGTGGCCTTAGGATTTCTCCAATATCCCGGAGTAATATTACCCCCTCGAAAGCGGGCTTCCAATTTGCCATCTTTCGGCACCAGCTTCATATTAAGTCCTGTCACGGGAGTGCCCAGCATGCCGGCAAAACTCCCAAATTTCACATTGAACATACAGGAAGGACTCGCTTCTGTCATGCCCAGACCCGTGGATATCAAAATGCGTTTGCCGGTGGTTTGATATGCCAGCTCCTCAAGCGTATCCCAGGTGTGTTGGGGCATACCCGCACCCGCATAAAAAAATAGCTTCAGTCTACTAAAGAAATGTCGACGAAAATCATCGTCCTCCTTGAGATATGGAATAAGTTCGGTGAATCCTTTAGGTACATTGCAGTACATAGTAGGTGCAAAATCATGTAAATTTTCGATAGAAGTTGCCATGCCATGAGAGGTGGGACTGCCTTCATCAATATAGAGCGATCCACCATTATACAAGGACAGTCCAAAATTGTGATTTCCGCCAAAGACATGATTCCATGGGAGCCAATCAACCAGAGTAAGGCCACCATTTTCCATAAAGGGAAATACCTGTGTGATTTGTCGCCAGTTAGTGGTGATATTGCCATGTGTAGCCATCACCCCTTTGGGTAAGCCTGTGGACCCCGAGGTGAATAGGATTTTGGCTATAGTTTCTGCCTTAATGCGGTCGTATGCTTCATGGACTTTCAATGACGTCTCCCCAGAAACTTCATCCTTAACGATTTCAGAAAACCGAATGTGACCGGGTAGTACATCATCCACTGCAATGACAGGGATCTTACCCTTAAGTGCACCAATAGCTTTTTGATAACGTCGGCCATTCTGCACAAATATTATTCCGGGATTAAGTAGGTCAATGGTGTGCCTCAGCTTTGAGAAGTCAGTGGATTTCAGTGCATAGGGTGGTGCTACCGGACTATACGGTAGCCCGACATGCAAGCAAGCTAACGCGATCAAACCATGTTCGATGCTGTTTTCTGACAAGATAGCCAGAGGTCTATCAGGGGAAACCTGTGTTGAAAGAAGAAAGGCTGCAATGCGCTCCACTTGCATTAAGGTCTCTTTAAAGCTCAAGTGAATCCATTGTCCATCCGTACCTTTTTGTCCCAAAAACGTACGGTCAGGTGTATTTTCCGCCCAATGCAGAAGTCGACTGGTCATTCTAGTCGGACCCTCAATCAGGGGAATACGGGATTTTAAGTAGATCACTCCGTCTTTATCTCGATGCTTTTCAATGTCTGTTTTCAGGACAGACATCTGGAGGAAAGGTGTTTCTTTGAGCTTCATTCACCGACTTTTTTAGCCCTTCCTTCCAGAAAATCGTGGAGCCGCTTTTTAGCCTCTGGTGCTTCTTGCGCTATAGCGGCCATGAGCGATTCCATCATTAAGCCGCTGTCTTTTCCCGCTTCTACAATGCGGGGTAGTACCTGAATAAGAGCATAGTTTGTCATGGGTGCATTGGCCGTTATTTTATGGGCTATTTCCCGGGCTTTCGTAAGTCCTTCACCCTCTTCACAGATATATTGTGAAAGACCGATTTTTTCCCCGTCCTCTGCAGTATAAACCCGACCCGTCAGCATCATGTCGGTCATGCGGGCAGCACCAATGAGTTTTGATATTCGTACAGAGCCACCGCCTCCCACAAAAATTCCTCGCTGACCTTCCGGTAAGGCATAGAAGGTTGATTTCTCGGCGACCCGGATATGGCACGCCGCAGCTATTTCGAGACCCCCACCTACACAGGCCCCTTTCAAGACGGCTACTACAGGTACGCTAGCATATTGAATCGTATCCAATGCTTTGTGCCACATGCGTGAATGGTAAATTCCTTCGGTTAAGGACCGTTCCCTGAGCGCCGATAAATCCAGACCCGCACTAAAATGTTTGCCCGTGCTATGCAGTATTATGCATTTTATTTCAGATGGAATTTGGGAAAAAATGGCTTCCAATTCAGCAATTATATCATCGTTGATTGCATTGCGTTTCTCGGGTCGGTCCAGCTTGATGTACAAAACCTGGTCCGTTATCTCAGTTTGTATTTTTTTATTTTCTCCCATCTTTACAATTTACTTAGCAGCCATGCGGATGGCACCATCCAGACGGATTACTTCACCGTTTAGCATGGTGTTGTTCAATATATGTTTTACCAAAGCGGCATATTCTTTTGGTTTGCCCAATCGAGGTGGAAAAGGTACCTGAGCACCCAGCGACTCCTTGACTTCGTCAGGTAAATTAGCCAATAAAGGTGTTTCAAATAAACCCGGGGCAATGGTCATAATCCTGATCCCAAATCTGGAGAGTTCGCGAGCGATGGGAAGTGTCATGGAGACAATGCCGCCCTTAGAGGCCGAGTAGGCTGCTTGCCCTATTTGACCTTCATATGCAGCCACTGAGGCCGTATTTATGATGACTCCTCGTTCACCATCGGCATCCGGGGTATTATTCTGGATTATATTGGCTACGAGTCTCAGGACATTAAACGTACCTACTAGATTTACTCTCACCACATTTGAGAAAGTCTCCAGACGATGCAGACCTTGCCTTCCCAGTACGCGTTCTGCCGGTCCTATTCCCGCACAATTAATGGCACCATCCAACGATCCGAATACTTCTACCGCCAGGTCGATAGCTTGCTGAACATCTTGCTCATTTGATACATCTGTTTTTAAGAATTGTGCCTTTTCGCCCAATGTATTGGACAAAATATTTCCCTCATCTTCATTTACATCAGCAATTAAGACCGACGCTCCTTCGGCGATCAACATTTCCACAGTGGCTCTGCCAAGTCCGGAAGCTCCCCCCGTGACGAAAAATGTCTTGTTTTTAATTTTCATGTATTAGTCTTACACCTCACCGTAAATTCAGCATCCTTATGGCATTCTCTTTACATATCAGAGGTTTTACTTCTTCTTTAAATCCGGCATTCTCAAAATCTCTCATCCACCGCTCTGGTGTAATTAGTGGAAAATCAGTACCAAATAGCATACGATCTTTGAGTAGGGTGTTGGCGTACTGAATTAATTGTTTGGGAAAATATTTGGGAGACCAACCACTTAAATCAATATAAATATTGGGCTTGTGCATAGCGACAGATAATGCCTCATCCTGCCAGGGCCAACTAGGGTGTGCAATAATGATAGGAGCATCCGGAAAATCGATCGCAACATCATCGAGATGCATAGGATTGGAATATTCCAGTCGAAGACCACCTCCCCCCCGGACACCCGATCCAAAACCTGAATGGCCGGAGTGAAAAAGCATGGGTAATTTGTAAGCGGCAATCACCTCATATAAATGATACGCCATTTTCGCATTAGGGTAAAACCCCTGAACTGTGGGGTGAAACTTAAATCCTCTTACGCCATAGTTTTCAATTAAATCCCGGGCTTCTCTTGCACCCATCTTACCCTTATGAGGATCGATGCTGGCAAAGGGTATCATAATATCATTATTCTCAATCGCACATTCTGCTACCTCCTCATTGGGAATTCTTTTTTTACCCACTTCATGCTCAGAGTCGATGGTAAACATGACCAGCGCTGTATTTATTGATCTGTAGTAGTCTGCAGTTTCCTGCATGGTGGGCCTTTTATCCGATTTAAAATATTTCGCAAAAGCTTCGTCCAGTTCGGGTCGAAAGTCGTCATGTGGCTGACGACACGAAACCTCGGCATGTGTGTGTACATCGATTGCCTCTACCTTACGTATATCAATTTTACACTCGTATTTACTCATCCTCAATTCAACGCTTTTATCAGGAATTCTAAATGGAAAAAATCTATTTTCCCATCCAGCCATGTGTGGTCATCCAGGCTCCAAACGCATCAATCCACTGATCACTGAGCTTATTTTGATCCTTCATTCCGAATCCGTGACCACCTTCCTCATAAATATGGAGCTCCACAGGTTGTCCCGCTTTATTCCATTGATCATAAAGTGCGGTGCATTGTGTCTGAAATCCAAAAACATCGTCACTGGTTACCGCCATAAATAAAGGCATTGGTTTTTCGGGCATCGTATCAGTATCCACCACGTGCAGTGCCGGATAAATGGGGGCCGAAAAATCAGGACGATTTGCCTCTGAGGTATATTCGAAGGCGGCACCTCCGGCTACCGTACCACCGGCGGAAAAACCAACAATTCCAATTTGATTTTTATTAATACCGTACTCCTCTGCATGATTTCGGACATATTCAATAGCGGCCAAACCGTCATCAATGGAGAGTTCAATAATAGGGCCCATCTCCTGATCCATTTTTTCCTGGTCACTTTGTACTTTTTGTAGAAACTCCATCATGGGGTTTCCGTTAGTAGGTACCAGGCGATAACGGAGTACAAAGGCGGTGATCCCGTTTTGCGTGCACCATTCAGCCACTTTGGTGCCTTCGTTGCTGATACTGAGGAAATGGAATCCTCCTCCCGGTGCAATGATCAATGCCGTACCATTGCCACGACCATTCTCGGGTCTATAGACTGTCAGAGAGGGTGAGGAGACATTCGCAACGATTTCGGAATTATCATGCGGAAGTTTTTGCTCCTGCTCTTCATTTTTCCATTCGATATGATCAGGGGATGCTGTAGATTGTAAGGTGATGATTTCCTGCGCAGCAATAGTGATAGTCAGGAAGCCCAAGGCCAATACAGTAGTGATGATTTTATTCATTGAGAGTACACTTAGATTTATTGAAAGTATGTTCCTGGGGATGGTTTGGAAGATACAATTTTAAGTGAAATCGGAAGCGATGATACTCTGCGCAAGTCAGATGTTATTCTGAGCCCTCTATGATCTGCTTCCAATCCTTGGGGATCGTTAATATCTGATTTGCATCTTCCAGGATCATCCTAAGCGCTGGGTAGGAGAGATTTTGCATCTCGAGGTCATCCTGTGCGACAATAGCGGCCGCTGCACCCGCACTTTGTCCCAGTATCATGAAAGTGGGTAGAATCCGAATGCTTCCATATCCTACGTAACTGGATGAAAGACAGGTGGGAGTAATAAGGTTCGTGCATTCAGCAGACTTAGGAATCATGGATTTGTATGAAATGCGAAAGGGTTTCCAGGAGTCATTTCCCCCCACGACTGTAAATCCTTCATTATATGCTGCCCCATCACGAACGATGCGTTGTGCATGATGCATATCCGGGGGCCACCAGGCAATGGCCACCGCATCTGAAGTAGTATCAGGTAGATCGATCTCGCTCAAGTGCTGAGTGATCACATAATCCGAAACCAACCGTCTACCACTGCGGATATATAATCTGCGGGGCCAGTGCCCATTATCTTCAAATTCGTCTTTGGGCAGACCCCAACCTGTCCATTGAGCTCTGGTGAGACTATCTACTTCCTGATCATGTTGTAAAAACCAAATCAGCCCCATGGTAAAGTCACGATGATATTGGACGATTTGATCCTGCTTTTCATAATTCCCGGCTGGGTATTCCCAGTTTTCACCATAAAGATTAGCGGAGAGGTCATGCCAGCTGCCAATATCTGTTTTTTGATTATGTCGATTGGCAACCGGATGAAATAGTCTGCCTCCCGCCTTAAGATACCTCCGATAGATTTCGTATGTATCGGGATTGTAATTTTCAGGTTTTTTGATGGGAATTACATTCGATGGATTATTGGTAAGGCACATCCTGAAACAAAACCCCTGGATATATTTACTGGGTGCACCGGATGGCCCCAGTTCGCCCTCTTGTATGGTGGGAATCAAGCCACTGGATGGGTCTCGCGGTATTTGGTATGGATCGACCTGTACCTGAAATTGCTTGAAGGTATTATGAGTCTGCACTCCATTTAAACTTTCTCCGTACTTAGTCGTCCCTTCCCGTATCGTCTCTGTAGTGATGCCGGCTAGATGTATCAAATGTCCCTCAATCGATGCATCAATAAATACGCTAGCGGTGATCGTCTGATTATTTTCAAGGGTGATACTTTGAATGGTAGTTCCTTGCTTTTTTACACCGTCTTTCTCTTTTATCCGTACTCCTCGTATGACCTCTATATTTTCTTCCTCGGCTAACATTTTTTCAACGACGGCCTCGGCTACAGAAGGCTCGTACTTTGCGTACCATTTCGGATTGCCGAAATCAGGTATTCCCCCGTATTCTTTTTCAACATGTATATAGAATTCTCGAGCAATGCCTCCGATCACATGTCCATTTCCAAAGCGGATGTCTTTGCCAAGACCCTCCACCAACATACCTCCCGGGTGACCCGTCGGTTCGATAAGAATAACGCGTTGACCCATACGGGCAGCCTGAATGGCGGCGGTAAATCCTGCTTCGCTACCTCCCAGAATGCAAATGTCTGTGTTATGAGATACAGGATTTGAAATCAATCCATAGTAGAGAATA
>JAUILM010000252.1 GCA_030432855.1 Bacteroidia bacterium | reverse complement strand
TGTTACGTCTACAAAAATTGGAAGAAAGGACACTTCCAGCCTCCCCTGAGGTTTACAAGGCGATTCTCCAGACGTATTTTTACGAAACTAATGCCAGACTGGCCAAATATGCTACTGACGCCCTGGTTTCATTTGCTTCAGGAGATCTTCTGAAAACCTTACTGCTTGGGGTGAAACGATTCGCAAATTATCCAGCCGTGAATATAAAGGAGAATCGACGGGCGATTGCCCAACATCTTATCGAGAAGAATACGTACGATTTGTAGGTTGATTCTTAAAATTATGTGAAAAAAAGTCATTGATGGACCCAACCATTGTTTAGTCGACGGTGGTCTAGGAGGGTAGAAAGCAAAATCAACAACTATGCGATTTACCACTCCACTGCTTATGTTATTACTGGTCGGTACCACACTTACCAGTTGTCTGAAAGACGAATGCACAGAGACCCGGACTTTCATACGATTCACTCCTGTATACAAGTCTCAGGCTGAAATTGACGCCCCGATAGAGGCAATGAGCCCCAGGGCACTGCAACAACCCGGCATTATCTATCACTACCAGAACTATTTGCTTATTAATGAGTTTCGGGAAGGTATTCATGTATTTGACAATTCTAACCCGGAGAATCCAATACCTCTTAGTTTCATCTCAATAGATGGAAATGAGCACTTTGCCATTACCGATGGCTATCTGCAGGCAAACAAGTTTAGCTCATTGCTGACTATTGATATTGCCGATGTGCAAAATCCAGTAGAAAAATCACGTGTTCGAAATGCCTTCAGTGAATTACATGAAGAACCCAATCGAGGATACTTTGTGTACCATAGGCAGACAGAGGAGACACAAACATTGGATTGCTCGAGTCCTAACTTCAACAGCCAGCGTTGGAACGATGACAACGGTAATATATGGTTTGCCACCGATGTTTTCTTCGCAAATGCAGACTTTGCTGTACCTGAGCAGAATAGAGGAGGTGGATCTGGTACGGGAGGGTCTACCGCCCGGTTTACCATTACACATGACCATTTATATACAGTCTCTGAGTACGATATGAAGGTCTTTGATTTGAGCAATCCGGCACGTCCGGCTCAGGTTAATACCGTAAATCTGGGATGGGGTATTGAGACTATTTATCCTTTTAAGGATCAGCTGTTTATTGGATCAGTATCTGGTATGAGCATCTATGATGTTTCGACTCCCGAGAACCCCTTGTTTCGTTCCACTTTTGAGCATGTCAGAGCCTGTGATCCAGTGGTTGCGGATGAGAATACTGCATTTGTCACACTGAGAGATGGCACTGCTTGTGAAGGATTCAACAATCAACTAGATGTGGTTGATATTGAGAATCTTACCTCACCTTACCTCATTGAGTCGTATAGTATGGATAATCCGCATGGTCTGGCGCTGCTGAATGATTATCTCTATGTCACGGAAGGGGATTACGGCTTCAAAGTCATGGATGTTTCCGACAGAAATAATGTGAAAGAGGTAGCCAACTACAAAGACCATCGATCGTTTGATGCCATAGCCTTACCTCAGGGTTTACTATTACTGGTGGGACGCGATGGCATTCGTCAATATGATTTGTCAGATCCCCGTAAGCCTCGATTACTTAGTGAAATTCCTGTCCAACATTTAGACTAACCAACTGATGAAAAGAGAAGCTTATTCGTTTAGAAAATGGAGATGTCTGAAATGCTTGACACTGCTACTATTACTTGGTGTGGGCATAAATGCAAGTGCCCAGGAAGGAGAAGGTAAGTTAAGCAGTGTCGTAGTGAAATTAAATAAAGGTGGCATAATCACTGGCTATCTCGTAAAGTTTGAACCGGGTCACGCGCTGTGGGTCAAAACAGAGCGAGGAGATACGATGCGTATCGATGATATGTGGGTGCGAAAGATTCAGTATTTAGATAGTAACAAGCGTTTTCAAAAGAGCAGGCATATGTATGCTTTCAAGGAACGCGGTGTATATCATGCCTCGTCTGTGGGGTTGACACCCAGTACCGCCGCCATAGAAGATGGGGGTTTGACGGGTGTATCACTATCAACAGTATTCGGATACCAGCACAATCGCTGGCTGGGTACAGGGATCGGTTCGGGTATTGAGTTTTATCATGTGGATCGGGGTGAGATGGTGGTACCCATTTTTGGAGAGATCAGGGGGTATTTTTTGAAAGACTGGTCTACACCCTACTTTACGATTAGGGGAGGCTATGGACTTGCGATAAAAAATGAGGAAGCGGATATATTTGATGCAGGGGGAGGATGGATGTTTAATCCTTCATTCGGATGGCGTCTAAGTGGCAAAAAAGGAATGAACCTGTTTATGGATCTGGGTGTCCAATTTCAGGAGGCATCGTATGAATTTAGATCAGGAAGCGAACGCAGCAATGTGGAAATATTTTATAAACGATTAAATGTAAGAATGGGATTTCTATTCTAACTGACTTTGAAGCAAACGTATACGGACCAGGAACTGGTACAGGGATGCATTGATAACAATCGTCGACATCAGGAAGCCCTCTACCGTAGGTATTTTTCCAAAATGATGTCTATGTGTCGTCGATATACTGACGACGATGAGATCGCTATGTCCGTATGCAATGATGGGTTCTTAAAGGTTTTTAAAAAAATCCACACTTTTTCGTTCAAGGGATCACTGGAAGGCTGGGTAAGACGTGTAGTTTACCACTGCATGTCCGATTATTTTCGAAAGAATGCCAAGTACCTGCAGTTTATGGTATTCGAGGATTACGAGCAGTCGAGTAGTCCGGAGATTGTACCCGGACTATACTTTGAAGATCTGATGCAATTGCTTAAGGAAGTCCCGGAAAAGTCTGAACAGGTTTTTAGGCTTTACGCCATTGAAGGATACAACCACCGGGAGATTGGCGAACAACTGGGTATCAGCGAAAATACCTCGAAGTGGCATCTGTCAAACGCTCGTAAACGCTTACAAGAATTGATAAAAGAACAAAAGAACAATTATGTCCAAAGGAACAAGTGATCACTACCAGGAAAATCACCTGGAGGATATCGGGTGGGCCAGGATGAAGAGTATTTTGGATAAAGAAATGCCACAGAAAAAGCGCAGGTTCCTCTGGTTGCCATTGTATGGTGGGATTGCTGCTTCTATGGCGATCATAGGATTGGCAACATACATACTGATGAGTACCGGCTATGAATCTGCAAGTCAACTTACTGTACTGCAGCAGTCTGATGAGCAGATAGGATCAGAAAGCCAGGCAGATCAGGAGGCGATTTCATCTCAAAAAGAAACGGTAGTAGCTAATGCAGACAGTAAACCTCCAGTAATGCAGGACCCAGAAACTTCAACCACAACTGTTCATCAGGAAAGTGGAGAAGAAAACCCGCAAGAATCATCAATTAATGCCGTAATACCCGCTAGTACAAGAAAAGCAAAAGTTAGTTCTCCGGAAGAAATAGCCACCGCATCTACACCGGATGTTGATCATCGTAAAGGTGAATCCATGGACAGTAAGCTAATGACCGATGTGACGAAAGAGGAAACCCGTGGTGATCATATCACCGATAGCAAGTTGATTGACAGGGAGCAGCGCACGGTGACTCATGTTGCACTGCTCCCTCATTCATCATCAGTGCTTGCTTACGATGAGGATATGTCCATTAGGATCTACCAGGACACTTTTAGGTCTCCCGCACGAGATCTGATTAAAATTAAAAATCGGAGGTTTAGTATTGAAGTAGGTGCTTCTGTTCTATCTGATTTGCCGCTTAGGACTTTAAGTTGGGATGGTGGTCTCAACCTCAGATATAGATTTTCCAGCAAAATTGGTATTTCGACAGGGCTGTTCTTCTGGCGAATCAACTCCAGTCGGTCATTTTATACAAATCAGTATACTGCAAATGCACAGGCGGATCGGTCCAATAGTGACTGGTTTGTTGACCTAAGCAATCGTCAAGCTGATACACTCCAACTGGCAGGTAGTACTGATAAATTAAACTATATCCGACTGCCTCTCAAAGTCCAGCTTTTTCCGGAAAGTCGGTTGAGTCCTTCGATTGGGGTCAGTCGGATCTGGTATATGGAAGGTCTGGAATCATCTGAGGAGCAGTTTATAGCAGACTTTAGTTCGGGATTTCCTACGACAGGGGGTTCACTATCTGCAGTTGCACCTGAAATAGTACGCAAAAATAACTGGACGGTGGATCTGGGTGTCACATATAGAATTACCGATCATTTCTTGACAGATTTCTCCATTTCCAGAGGATTAAAATCATACGTGAATTATGACATTCAGGGCAGTGACTTCTCTGAACTTCACAATCACTACAGACTTAGCATGTTTTATCGTTTTTGATTCCAAATACACCCTTTCTCATTTGATGCAGGTACTGTAACATGGGGATTTTACAGTTTTTACTAGTTTTGTGTCAAACTATTTTTCACTAGGGTCGAACACACTTTATGTTTGGCCCTTTCTTTTGAGTGTGAGTGTGAGTTTGAGTGTGGGGTGTGAGTATGGGTGTGATTTGAGTGTGATGTGCGCTTAAAAGTGAAACCGGTCAACCTTATTTAGGCATGGACAAAAAAAAACCTGGCACCCGGCACCGGGTACCTGGCACCTGAACAGACGGAGACGAAAATATTTATAAAAGAAATTCCCGGCACCTGGTATCCGGCACCAATAAAAAAAGAGTCGTATCTGTTTTTCTAGAAAATTCCGGAAACCGGAAACCGGACACCGTCTCTAAAATAGAACCTTGATCTCTCTGACTGTAGGATTGGCTCTTCGCATCCTCGAATCATCCGAGGCGATGGAGTGATCTCCTATCAGACTCTTATGTACTCTGGAAGGCTCATCAAAGACAATCTGAATTTTACCGGATAGATTACCGTTTTGCCAGGTAGTGGTCGTACCGGCATAGTCCCACTGAAAGCCACTCATTTGAAATGCCTTCCCGTTAATTTTTTCCACCTCTTTCAGGGTCGATCCTATTTGTAGACCATCAGCCGTTTTCCAGGGACTGTTGGCTTTAGCAAGTATGATCGAATGCAAATTAGTGAAATCTTCCTCCAGCCAAAGTAGTATCAGTTCCTTCTCTGTACCGGGATACACATAGGTTACCGTGATCATTTCGCCCTCACCAATACTGTACTCACCTCGCTCCACATTTTGACCTCCGATACGATTGATGATGGACTGCTCCGAGTCCTCTGCGAGTATGGGGCCAACGCGCTCTCCAGGAATGATGAAATCATCCAGTCCCTTGGACATATTCACTTTTTCAAGTGCACCGCCATAGACCCATCCAACCGTGTTGCCATGTTTTATTAGATACCAATAGTCAGAAGTAGGTTCTCCTCTTAAGGTTATTTGTTCCTTCTCCCTGCTGTGTTCATCCCAGTATTTCACCGTGATTCCTTCCGGCAGCAGGGTAAGGGTATTGCCCTGCAATGTCGGTGTATCCCGCATCCGCAGATTGTTCACCATTACCCGATAAAAGGTGGTGTCTGTCGTAACTTCCTCAGGAATTGATATGTCCGCATCTTCATCACCATTGCCACACGCCAGTAGTAGCAAAGTAAGTGATAGCAGTAAAACTTGAAAACGATTCAAACTGTGTGTCATTGAAACGCAAAATTAAAAATTGTGCATGAATTACAATGATGGTGTGGTGTCAATGCAAAGAAACATGACTTTGATTTTAGATATTGTCTAAGCGCATTCTTTTGATAAATTTGCAGTCACAAAAAATTAGAACATGATTCACCAGTTCCATGGTATTTCTGAGCAGGAGTATGATCAACTCAAAGATGCAATTTCACTGATTACAGTCCTTATTGCAGGCGCAGATGGTACCATAGATAGTAAGGAGAAGGATTGGGCAGAGAAAGTGACCAATATCAGAAGTTATTCATTACCAGATGGGCTCAAAGAGTTTTATCTAGAAGTCGGAGAGGATTTTCAGGAGCGTCTGGACAAGTATATCGAGAAGTACGAAGGTGAAGTTGACCTTCGAAATAAGCAAATTGGTGAAAAACTGTCCGAGCTCAATGACGTTTTCCCTAAGATTCAGGACCGTGAAGCAGCCATTGCCCTTTATGAAAGCTTTATTTCATTTGCCAAGCATGTGGCCAGAGCTTCGGGAGGATTCCTAAACTGGGGAAGTATTAGCCATGAAGAAGAGCAATTGATCGGACTGGAAATGATTCATCCGGTCGAGATTTAGGATTATTCGCGTTTGATAATCCGCTTCCAACTACTTCCTTCATTCGTTTTTATACCCACCAGGTACATACCACTCTGTAGGTGTCCCAGAGGTAATTCATATTGGTTTTGACCGGTGATGTAGGAAATGTCCTTTCTTTGAATCAGCGCTCCCGCAATGTTTCGCAGCTCAATGTGACCGGCTCCGTGCTGTTTGCTTATCCAGTTGACATTCAAAATTTCGGAAACCGGGTTAGGGAATATTTGCATTCCGGTCTCACCGCTAGCCACATCAAAGGTGGGGGTAGTCATCTGACAGGATGTATCTCCTTCCGGATTTAGTGTGAGTGTGTATGTGCCGGGTGCCAGGGCAGGATCGGGAAAATTGGCCTCAATGCTAAAGTCCCCTATGTGGACGGTAAGGGCAATTGCCAGATCATAATCTCCGGGTTGATTTCCATCCGTGGGCGTCCCGGATATGGTAATACAGGCTATTGAATCAGCCAGTATGACACAGTCTGGATTACTACATTCGTATGTCATGCCCAACGGCAGATTTATGAGACTATCCACCACAAAAGAATCTACATTCAGCACAAATGTGTTGAAAATGAAAGTGTTGGGAGCTCGCACTATGAACTGCTTACTATACGACACATTTATACAGGCAGGTTCTACAATTCCTTCACCCAGTGTGTCATTCACATAAGGAGTCGGTGAGACGATAAAATCGGAAGCCAACAGGGCCGAATCAGCTTCACAAGTCATGTCTTGTGCACGTCCTGAGCAGATGGTAAGGAGAAGTAGAATAAGTGTAGTATACAGTCGCAACATATTGTTAGTTTTAGCAATTGGAAGATAGGCATAGGTTTTTAATAATGCCCGATTTTATGCACATCAATAACGGTCATTTAACATTCATTTTGTTATGTCTGGTTCTTGGAGCTACTGTTCCTCTGCAGGCCCAGGAGCGGTGGATCTATGGTACGGTGACTGATGCCCGGACGGGTGAACCGCTCATATCTGCAACCTTGCAAAGTAATGTAGATTCTGATGTCACTGACTTTGAGGGAGCCTATAGACTCACCCTTCAAAATCGGGGAGACACAATCCATGTACGATACCTGGGCTATACGCCGTATGTACACTACTTTCAGTCACTCGACTCTGATTCTTTCCGACTCGATATTCAAATGGCTTCCGATAGTAGCTTGTTACAAGAAGTGACAGTTTCGGCTGGCAGATTTGAGAAACCTCTGGGAGAAAATACGGTGTCGCTGGATATCATCAAACCGGAGTTGCTTGAACAGTCTAACACCACCTCAGTTGATGAGGTACTGAACAAAGTACCCGGGTTCAATATGGTAGATGGACAAGCCAATATCCGGGGAGGAAGTGGGTTCTCGTATGGAGCAGGGAGCAGGGTGCTTATGCTCGTTGATGACATTCCGGCGTATCAAGCCGATGCCGGTTTTCCTAACTGGGATGATTTCCCCATTGAAAATATCGCACAAATAGAAGTGGTAAAAGGAGCAGCCTCGGCATTATACGGATCGTCTGCATTGAATGGTGTGGTCAACATGCGCACGGCCTATGCCACCGATCAGCCGCGAACAAAGGCCTCCGTTTTTTATGGCACCTATCTAAATCCGAAAGATGCGGTGAAGAAGTGGTGGTCAAAGGCTCCCCATGAGTATGGGGCCAGTATATCGGATGCTCGAAGACTGGGTAAACAT
>JAUILM010000251.1 GCA_030432855.1 Bacteroidia bacterium | reverse complement strand
GATAGGTGAGTTGATTTTCATGAAAGTACAAGACAAAGGGAACCGCTGAAAACTGTGGTCCCAGCAGGCTTTTCAAAACACAGAGGTCTATCATTTCTGAAATCAACACAATGTTGGGATACCAGTCCATTTTCATGATCTCGCCAGCAATTTGAATAGCACCGCCATGCATCCTCCACTTCCAGTGATAGCCTGGTAGCTGAAAGGTCCGAACCTCTGCATTCAATCCCTCAGCTAACCCTCGAAACCAAATTGCATGACTGGGGGTCATATAGGGTTCTATAAGAAGTATTTTCATTTTGTATCTAAGGCCAGTCAAGTATTTGCTAAATTTAATTTTAAAATCTGTAGAGACTTAATGCTCTTATGAAGCAAAGACCCTTACCAAGCTACATGTATCCGCAAATCGAACATTTGGAATCTGAACTGCAGAGCAAACAGGTTCAGCTTAACTTTCTTATGAGGGTCACTGAAGCCATTAATGAAAATATCAGTGCTTCAGAGTTGTTTGACATGTACAGTGGTTTTCTAAAAAAAGAATTGGGAGTCAATCGGCTTGCCATGTTTTTTCGGGAGAAAGATCATTGGGTATGTAAAAAGACAGTAGACTACTCTCCCGTGAGGATGCCAGAGCTTATCAAGGAGCTCACTAAGAAATACCGAGACTTTTCGCGCGTGGGTGAGAAAAGTCATGAGTTGCTGAAACCCTTTCAATTAATCATTCCTGTTTTCCATAAGCATGACCCTTTGGCCTATGTGCTAGTGGGCAAGATGGACAAGGCGGAGGATGAATATGATCGTTTTAAGTTTATGATTACGATCACGAATGTGGTGGTTGTAGCCATCGAAAATAAACGACTTTTCAACCGACAGTTGGAGCAGGAGAGCTATAAGAAGGAGCTGGAACTTGCTCAACAGGTGCAGCAGATGCTTATCCCCTCGGTACTACCTGATGAACCCCATCTGGAGCTGTCAGCCATTTATCGTCCCCACTCTGACATTGGTGGAGACTATGTCGATTACTGTAAGTTTGACGACGGAAGCTTTATGATTTGCCTGGCAGATGTCTCTGGAAAGGGAATTCCTGCGGCATTGTTGATGGCCAACTTTCAGGCAACCCTTAGATCTGCACTCATGATTTATGAAGATCTCGACGATTTGGTTGAAGCAGTGAATAAGGCTCTGGTTTCTATTACAAAGAGTGATCGAATCGTAACATTTTTCATTCTAAAATTTGATGTTCACCGAAAAATCATCCGTTATGTAAATGCAGGCCATAATCCTCCCATTCTGCTTAAAGGAGGGGAACCCATATTATTGAAGGAGGGATGCACGATTCTGGGAGCAATTGATGATTTGGGAGATATTGGTGTGGGTGAAATAGATTTGGGGGATGACGAAGCGCTTGTGCTATTGTACACTGATGGTTTGACTGATTTGATGAATGGAAACGGCGATTACTATGATCTTGAGAAACTTATGGATTTTGCCGCAGAAAATCGGACGTATTCAGCTACAGATTTTAACAAAAAGCTCCTGGACTCGTTAGAATTATTTAAGGGGAGACAGGAATATCCTGATGATATTGCCGTGCTGACTTGCAAAATTAAACCAGCTAACATAGATTAAGAGGCGATGAAGAATAAAAATGCTGCGGCCTTATTAGCTTTATTTGGAGGTTTTTTTGGATTGCATAGATTTTATTTGGGCCAGGTGGGCTTAGGTATCCTGTATGCTATTTTAATGTTTACCGGGATTTCAGTCATCCTGGGTATATTGGATTCGATTCTCTTTTTTACCATGAATCCAGATGTGTTTGATGCAAAGTATAATCGAAACTTTCAGCGGAGAAGACCCACATTTCGTAATAGAGAAACCGATTTTGAAAGGCCACCAACCCGACGGAGAAGTGAAGCTACAAGTGACTATGAGCCTCGAAGAAGACAACAACGCCCTGCACGAAATGTTCCTCCTACAAGACGCCCGGAAAGGAAACCACGCCGGGTTAAAAACAATCCGTTTAAGCAGGCAGGGATCAAGAAGTTTAAAGAGTTTGATGTAGAAGCCGCTATTGAAGATTTTCAGCAAGCACTCAAGATCGATCCCAACGACCTGACTATTCATTTTAATCTGGCATGTGCCTATTCTCAGACAGAGCAGGTTGAGCTGGCATTCAAGCATCTGAGTACGGCAGTGGAGATGGGATTCAATGATTTTGATCGCATTGATTCTCATGATGCTCTGGCTTATATCAGAATACAACCGCAATGGGAATCGTTTAAAGAAAACGGGTACACGCTTTCAAAGAAACTGGAGGCACCCAAGGAAAATCTGCTTGACAATGACTTGCTGCTTCAGCAATTGAAGAAGTTAAATGAGCTGAAGGAGAAAGGATTAATTACAGAAAAAGAGTTTATTGAGCAAAAAGCTAAGTTGATAAAGTGATGAATGCTGTACAACTAATATCCCACGACATTGTGCCGCTCACCACCTCGATGACCGGAGAAGAAGCACTGGAGTTGATGAGTGATTACTATGTACAACACCTGCCCATCGTTAACAATGAACAGTTTTTAGGTCTCATATCAGAAGAGGATATTCTCGAGCATGACATTGAAGAGGCGGTGGGTTCTTATCAACTGTCCTTGCAGAAACCTTCGATTAAAGCAGAAGATCACGTTTTTGATGTCATGGCGCAGGTGGCTCGGATGGGTTTGAGTGCAATACCTGTAGTCGATGAAGATGGCAACTATATGGGGGTAATCAGTCAGCAAAGCTTGTTGACGTTTTTTGCACAAAGTTTTTCGTTTGCCGAAAGAGGTAGCATTTTGATCCTGGAGATGAACAAGCCCGACTATGCTATGTCGGAAATCTCACGGGTTGTTGAATCTGAGAACGTTGCTATCATCAGTTCATTCATTACCTCTGAAGCAAATACCAATAGAATACTGGTGCACCTTAAAATCAATAAACCAGAAGTACACCGCGTTAAAGCTGCGTTAGAACGTTATGAATACAACGTGAAAGCGATGTACACCGAATCGGAAGATCGTGATGTACTCAAAGATAGATTTGAGTCCTTCATGCATTATCTGAATGTTTAGTCTTACAGCAACAGGTATTACCTCCTGGCACAAACTATGGACTTACTATACACACATCACCTTGCCAGATTGGTCTGTCTACTGGTACTCTTATCAGTGAACCAGGCAGTTAGTGCTCGCAGTGTACATGTAAAGGACATCGAGATTGTCGGTAATAAGAAGACTAAGACCGCCCTGATACTTAGGGAAATCGATTTTAAAAAAGGTGATTCCATTCTTATCTCAAATCTGACAAATCGACTCGAGAGAAATGAACAGCTCTTGATGAACACGGGGCTCTTTAATGATGTCGAACTCAACATTACAGACTGGCCGGATCAATCAAAAGATATAGCCATCTCGCTCAAAGTAGTGGAGTCATGGTATATCTTTCCACTACCCATTTTCAACCTGGCAGATCGAAATCTAAATGTCTGGTGGACGGAGCACAATCATTCATTGAAACGCGTCAACTATGGTCTTAGATTCGTGTATGTAAACTTCACGGGCAATAAAGACAATTTGAAACTGACTTTACAAAGCGGATATACACGAAAAGTACTTCTTCAATATGATCGTCCTTACATCAATCGGCGGAAGACCATTGGCATCACTGGCCGCTTTTTTTTCGATCATCGAAGGGAATTCCCCTATAGCACATTTGAAAACAAGAGGACTTTCTTTAAAGACGATGATGCGATTACATTTAAAAGTTTAAAATCCATTGTTTCACTTCATTATCGTCCCCGGGTGACGACATTTCATGAGGTGTTGATGAAGTTTGAGAGAAATAAAGTGACAGATCAAATCCTGGATCTCAATACTTCCTATTTTAATGGAAAGACGGATTTCAGGTTTTTTGAATTGTCCTACAAGTTCACGCGTGAAAAAAGAGATAGTCGGTTTTATGCTTTGAAAGGTAACTTCTGGCTGGGTCAGGCCCAGAAGGAAGGCCTGGGAATTTTTAAAGACTACGACAAGTTTACTACCTCGTTATTCTATGCCCATTATGTGCCAATTAGACATAACCTCAATCTCGAGTTGAGAGCAAAAGTCCAGAAAGAATGGACCGGAAACCGACACCCATATTATGGGCTCGAAGCACTTGGGTTCGGAGAAGATTATATCAGGGGGTACGAGCTCTATGTGGTGGATGGTACTGACTTCCTACTTAGTCGAAATTCACTTCGGTTTAACTTACTCAACCGATCATTTGACCTCAAGAAAAAAATGCCGGTCGACAATTATAAAATATTACCAGTCCAGATCTGGCTCACGGCAAATTTGGATTTGGGCCGTGCGACCAACAATCTCTATCAGACTTCCAATTCATTTGCTAATCGATGGCTGGTAGGGAGAGGTTTGGGGCTTGATATTATCATGTATCAGAAGTATGTATTTCAGATCGAGTACAGTTTTAACCATTTGAATGAAAAAGGTCTATTTTTGCACGTCAGATCTGATTTTTAATGAGAATACTCGTCTACGGAAAGTCTGCCAGCGATAGCCAATTGCCGGCCATTCAGCAGCTATTTGATGTACTACATGATCAAAACCATTCGGTTTTTATCTATGCACCATATTTTGAAATCATCCGTTCGAAAATTCAAATCAAGTCCGATCTGAATTTCGTACACGATCATCAGGATCTGGTCTCCGAGACAATCGATTTTGTGTTTACACTGGGAGGGGATGGTACTATACTCAATGTGGCTACCTTGATCCGACAACTGAAGATACCGGTGATGGGCATTAATCTGGGGAGATTAGGCTTTATGGCCAGCATAGAGCAAAAATACATCGATAAGGCCATTGAGAAACTGGTAGCTGGACAGTACAGGTTGGATCATCGATCAATGCTTCAATTAAAATCAGAACCTAAGCTATTTGGAGATAACCCCTTTGCCCTGAATGACTTTACGTTGTTGAAGAGAGATAACTCTTCAATGATCATTATCCACACCTATTTGAATGGAGAGTTTCTCAACTCTTATTGGGCGGATGGATTGATCATTGCTACTCCCACTGGATCGACAGGCTACTCCTTAAGTTGTGGCGGACCTATTGTTTTTCCTGACTCAAATAGTATTGTCATCACTCCGGTGGCACCTCACAATCTCAATGTGAGACCCCTAGTCGTGTCCGATGACTCTGAAATCACATTTGAAGTGGAAGGGCGGACAGAAAACTTTCTCTGTACACTAGATTCACGGTTTGAGTTGATCACTGATGAATATAAGCTGTTTGTCAGGAAATGTGATTTCGGAATCGATTTGGTTCAATTGGATAAAATGTCTTTTTCCAAGACCATGCGCAACAAACTTATGTGGGGATTTGATATTCGAAAACCGACAGGTTAAAGGATTCGGAGTGATTTACCGGTGAAAATTCAAAACTAATACCAATAGATTAGTGGAATTTGTGATGTTTAAGTGATAAATTGAATCAAAATTTGTCCCTTGGAACATTACTTCCGAACATATACGGACGAAATCTATAATGACTTCAAATCGATTGATAGCTCAAACTATCATGAGATCGTTCGGTTCTGTCATGATCAGGATGACCGACTGGACCATCTGGAAATGCCGTATTTTCTGGAAGTGAAAGTGATCCTTGCCACCGCTTACTTTGAATTAGGACGTTACCACAAATTCCTCGAACTAGCGGATTTCCTTCTTGAGTTTACCATATTTCACAATATTCAGACTTTCCAGGGAGAAGATATCTTTCAGAAAATATTATTTAAAAAAGCCGCCGCGCTGTATCAACTACTACATCTTTCGCAGGCAGAAAAAATATTGTGGGAATTGTTGAAAATGGATCCTGATAATGCTGCAGCTTCCTATTTACTGAAAAGATGTTTGATCAAAAATCAGCCAGGTTATCTAAGGAGGGTTAAGGGACTCAGTATTTTCCTGTTTCTTCTAGCTGCAGCCACTATTGCAGTAGAACTTTTACTAATCCGACCCTTTATGCATGCCTACGTGGATACGGTGGAGATCACACGAATTGTAATTATTCTGGGAGGGTTGTTTATATTGTTTTTAACAGACGGATGGCATCGCTTCAGATCATTCCACAAAGTCAATCAGGCCGCAGATAGCCTAAAAACAAAGAAAAATTCAAAAGAATTTATCGGAGTGTAATTGTCATCATAATTTGCACAATATCAGACAATTACGTTCATTTTGTGTCGCGTAGAAAGCAATCTTCATTTGATGTTTAGAACCGCAGTAGACTCAGTTGGCACGCCGTTTGATTAGTCTATGATATAAGAAAATCATTTATTTATTTAAGTACGATTTATAGGTACTAATTTAGATTCGATTTTCAGTCGTCATTACACTAACAAAACAAAATTGTAATCCATGCTTGTCGCCACCCGTGGTGCCCTACAGGGTACTGTCATTTCTGATTTTCGTGAGTACGTAATCGTTCCTATTTTCTTTCGCAAGCAACTTGAAACAAATGTAGAGAAGAGTAATTATGATGCTTCTCTAAGTTTGATTTTCGGTGATGAAACAGAAAATTACCGCATTGTCAAGTCTGTCCGAACTGTCCCATTTGAAACGCTGACTTCTGCAGTAAAAATGAAGCAGTCAATTGAGCACATAATTGATGGATCAAAGCAGAAGTTTTTGGGCTATGTGTATTCAGGCAGCAAATTCTCAAGAAGAGAATTGCCTGTGCCTGGTCATCATGATGGGAGTGTGAGTTATATTCAATTGAAAGTATTAAATGGGATCACACAGGATTGGAATTCATGGATCTCTAAGGATCTAAATCAAACTGTCGAAGCTCAAAAGGTAATTCTATAAGCAACCATTCTTTACATTTTCATCTTATTCTTCCTCAATTCTGGTTTCTTGCTATTCGTCAAGAGCTTAACTTGCATCAGATATTTAAAATAATATTCGATGCAGCCTGTTACGAACTTTTCCGCAGAAGAACTATCGAGATATAGCAGACACATTTCAATTCCGGATTTCGGCATGGATGCCCAAAGGCGATTGAAATCTGCCAGCATACTTGTGATCGGTGCCGGAGGTTTGGGTAGCCCTGCATTACTTTATCTCGCCGCCGCTGGCTTCGGCAAGATTGGGTTGGTAGACTTCGATGTCGTTGACCCCTCCAATCTACAACGACAGATCCTTTATCGTACATCGGATGTGGGTAAGTCAAAAGCAAGGCTGGCAGAGCAATCCATCAAGGAATTAAATCCATTTATTGATGTAGTGCGGCATGAGGAGCAGCTGACGAGTGAGAATGCACTTTCTATCCTGGAAGATTATGATATTATTCTAGATGGTACAGACAACTTCCCTACCAGATACCTGGTCAATGATGCTTGTGTAATATTGGGACGGCCCCTTATCTATGGAAGTATCTATCAGTTTGAAGGACAGGTCTCGGTTTTCAACCTAAACCGAGGGCCGGAAAGAAGCCCGAACTACCGTGATTTATTTCCTACACCACCTCCTCCGGGCCTTGTGCCTAACTGTGCGGAAGGGGGTGTATTAGGCGTCTTGCCTGGTATTATTGGCAGTATGCAAGCAAATGAGGCAATCAAAGTGGCTGCAAATATTGGAGAGCCGTTGGATGGGAGACTATTTATTTTTGATGCGCTCCATTTTTCAACAACTACTCTCAATGTTGCGGTTAATAAGGAGCTGACACCCATCACAAAATTGATAGACTACGAAGAGTTTTGTGGAGTGAAAAAACCGACGGCCGAGAAGGTCAATTCGATTACCATACGAGAATTGGAAGCGTGGAAATCTTCAAACGAATCATTTGCGTTAATTGATGTGAGAGAGCCCTATGAGGCCGAAATTGTGCAGATAGGAGGCACCTTAATACCACTTGCCACGATTA
>JAUILM010000250.1 GCA_030432855.1 Bacteroidia bacterium | reverse complement strand
TTGGTTTGAAAACTTCTTCCAATTACATCCAACTGGATATTCATTTTATCGCAGGCCTCGGCTACCGACTTGTAATAATTGTCCGGGGTTGCATAATTGCTAAAGACCAATGCCCGGATCGGTTTATTCGTTATTGTTTTTTTCTGTTTAAAGCGCTGGGTATCAACCCAATTGAGAAGAATTTTTGTTTTTGATGGATGGATCCCATGTCGTAGGATTTTGTCTCTACAGATCCGATCTACTGCCAGATATTTTATTATGCGCTGAGAGTGTGGGGGCGTATCTCCTGGATAGGATCGGTCATGAACCATATAAATGGCAGGCGTATTTCTGAACTGCCGCAGCGCATGCATTGTTTGTACAAAATGATGACCATGGATGATGTCAGGTTTTTCTATTAGATTTTCAGTATGGTTGCTGACATGAATACCTTCGTCAGCAATTTCCCCGGCCACTTTACCCAGTAAGGGTGAATACACTTCCACATGGTGACCTCGATGGTGCAATGCAATAGCAAGATCGCGTACATATAGCTCCGTACCTGCGTAGTTATCCAGCCAGATATTTGTGAATAGGATCTTCAATTATTGCCATGATTTTGATTGGGCATATGATAGTAGCATACGCCCCAGCGGTTCCATGTGCTCTGCAAAAGTGATCATTTCCTTATATTTTCCAGACGCTACACGTTGTCTCCCATACATTTCATACATAGGTTCGATATCCCAGTTTCTGAGTGTTTGTTTATTTAAGATCGGTCTCAGACATTCTCGTTTAAAGGGTTCGTGACCAAATTTTTCAATGGCAATACTGACATCTTTCGCTATTTCCGGATAATTTTCTGCGGCCTCAATTTTTCGTTTTAAATCATCATCTTCGAGATCCATCCAAATCGCTTTATCCCGTAGTTCTTCCGGACAATATCCCGGAGGGCCATCCAGCAGAAAGTCATAATTAGTAATTTGCCGTCCCGCATTACTCAGTACAATCACTGCACTGTTGATTAGATACCGGCACAGGTCATGCGTTGGATTAAAACCTTCCAAAGCATCCCCCATGACCATATCGATCTCGTGATGTGCCAAATCTTCAACAAGCTCGTTAAATAACGCAATAAGCGATTGCTCATCATTTCTTAGGATCAGATCATACAAAGTCTTGTCGGTAAATCGACCCATGATTTCACTTGGATCACATCCCGCTTCAGCAATGATTTTTGCAGTCTTATCAAGACGTGATTGCAAATTATACCCTGAACCGTCTGTGAGCACATATACCCGGGGTTGAAAATGCTCCAGAAATCGAAAAATTCGAAGTTCATGACCTGGGTGACCGATGATAAGTGCTGCTTTTTTGCTCAAATTTGGTGCTTTTACCTGCTTTTTAGGGCAGTATCTAAAGTGAAGGTAAGAATTCAGGCAAAATGATGGATGTCAATAATTTGAAGAGTATCCTGTCTTCAAGATGATGCCTTTTTGGTAACTTCAGTCCCCGTTATGAATAATCATGTACCCACCTCCAATAGCACTGAACTGAAGAAAACATTGAGTCCCATTATGCTTTGGGGACTTGGAGTGGGTTATGTGATATCCGGTATGTACTTTGGATGGAATCTGGGTCTGGAAAAGGGAGGGACCTTAGGTCTGGGTGTCGCTACGATCTTCATTATCATCATGTATCTCACTTTCACATTCAGTTATACTGAGCTAGCCTGTTCAATTCCCAAAGCCGGAGGCGCATTTGATTATGCAGTGCGTGCTTTAGGTAAGAAGTGGGGCTTCATTGGAGGTATGGCTCAAAATGTGGAGTTTATCTTTGCACCTCCAGCCATTGCATTTGCTATCGGAGCTTATCTGAATATTTTTATTCCGTCGGTACCGATTCTCGTCATAGCTATCACCGCATATCTGATTTTTACTGGCATCAATATATATGGAGTGGAAGCTGCTGCTTCTTTTGAACTCCTTATCACGATACTGGCAATCATTGGTCTTTTGCTGTTTGCAGCAGCCACTTTACCCTCGTTTGAGTTTTCTAACTTTGCAAGTAATCCATTACCCAATGGTTGGAAAGGTGCCTTTGCAGCACTACCCTTCGCTATTTGGTTTTTCTTAGCCATCGAAGGAGTGGCAAACCTGGCCGAGGAGACTGTAAATCCACAACGAAATATCTTAATCGGTTTTGGCTCGGCTATTGTGACGCTGGTGATTTTGTGTATCATCACTTTTTTCTCATCCATTGGGGTGGCAGGTTGGGAAAGTGTAGTGTTTCCACCTGGATCGGACGTTGCATCTGATTCGCCCCTTCCCTTAGCCCTTTCTTACAGTGTGGGGGAGGCTTCTGTGCTTTATAAAGTGGTAAGTTTTATTGGTCTATTTGGATTAGTGGCATCCTTTCATGGGATTATTCTTGCTTCCGGGAGATCCACCTACGAATTTGGAAAGGTGGGTTTCGCACCCAGGTTCCTGGGAAGCATTCATCCGAAGTTTAAAACACCTCATAAAGCATTACTTGTTAATATGCTGATTGGAATAGTTGCACTATTTACCGGTAGAACTGTTGAGATTATTACCATTGCATGTTTCGGAGCATTGACGCTATATATGATTTCTATGGTGTCTCTGTTAGTGTTGCGCAAAAAAGAACCGGGTCTTCAGAGACCTTTTAAAGTACCTTTTTACCCTTTGTCACCTATCGTCGCATTGATTTTTGCATCTATCGCATTCATTGCTATCACGATTTACAATCCCTGGTTGGCCATCATTTATTTTGCAATTTTAGGGTTGACATTTTTGTGGTTTAGCTTTATTTACGTGGACCCCAATGAAATTGATTAAAACTCAAATCTTTCTCTTTAAATAATGGTAAATGAGACTAAGTAATAAGGTGGCCTTGATCACAGGCGCTGGAAGTGGTATTGGCAAGGCATCAGCCTTGAAATTTGCTGAAGAAGGGGCTAAAGTAGTCGCTATGGATATCAATGCGGCAGCCGTAAAGGAAGTCGTTGATCGTATAGTTTCATCGGGAGGACAGGCTTCTCCATATACCGGAGATGTCGGCAAAGAGGCTGATTGTAAGGCCATGATTTCTTTTGCAGAGAGTCAATACGGCGCCCTTCATATATTATTTAATAATGCAGGGATCATGGATGGGGATGATGCAGATGCTATTTCAACGGACAATGCAGTATGGGATCGTACCATGAATATCAATGTGAAAGGAGTATTCTGGGGTTGTAAGTATGGTATTCCGGCACTACTTAGAGCAGGTGGAGGATCGGTGATCAATACCGCCTCCTTTGTTGCTGTACTGGGAGCGGCTACTCCGCAACTTGCATACACGGCCAGTAAAGGGGCGGTACTGGCCATGACCCGTGAGTTGGCCGTCATCCACGCACGGCAGAATATTCGGGTGAACGCACTATGCCCGGGTCCCCTCCGTACTGATTTACTCATGGATTTTCTTAATACTGAAGCTAAGCAGCAGCGGAGGTTGGTACATGTGCCTATGGGGCGATTTGGCGAGGCGGAGGAAATTGCCAATGCGGCCCTATTTCTTGCTTCTGATGACTCCTCATATGTGACAGGCTTGGATTTCCTGGTGGATGGAGGTATCACTTCCGCTTATGTGACTCCCGAATAAGATGTTTGATATAATATATTGATATGCAAGACCGGTTTCAAGTCATTAGCCCTGTGGATGGGAGTATGTATGCTGAACGCTCGAGACCCTCTCAGACGGAAATTGAACAAGCTCTGGTCAATGCATCTGGTGCAAGATCTACCTGGAGAGAAACTCCATTGGAAGTTAGAATAGACTTTTGCCAAAAGATCCTGGAGTACCTGCTGCAAAATGTGTCCACCATCGCTGAGGAAATCACCTGGCAGATGGGACGGCCCGTCAAGTATACACCCTACGAAATCAAAGGGGGATTAAAAGAGCGGGTGGAGTATATGATAAGCATTGCAGAAGAATCTTTATCTCCCACCTGGATCACGGATGACGAGACGGGAAAACGCTATATCACACATGAACCACTGGGCACGGTCCTGGTGCTTTCTCCATGGAACTACCCATATCTGACGTCAGTTAATGCACTCATACCTGCTTTGGTCGCCGGCAATACAGTGATACTAAAACACGCCGATCAGGTGCCATTGACTGCAGAACGATATTTGGCAGCCGCTGAATATGCTGGTCTTCCAACGGGAGTCTTTCAAATCCTACATGCAAGTCATGATCAGGTGGCTGATATAATCCGGGATCCGCGGATAGATTTCGTATCCTTTACCGGGTCGGTAAGAGGGGGAGAGGCTGTTGAGAAAAATATGGCAGGCAATTTTCTTGCTTCTGGCTTTGAATTGGGCGGGAAAGATCCTGCATATGTCAGAGCCGATGCTGATGTGCAGGATGCCATCATCAATACCGCAGATGGAGCATTCTTTAATTCAGGCCAGTCATGTTGTGCTGTTGAGCGGATTTACGTGGACCATCGTGTATACGATGATTTTGTTGCGGGCTTTGTCGCCGAAACCTTAAAGCTACAACTTGGGAATCCTCTGGATACTGAGGTGACACTGGGTCCCATGGTGAGGAAGAGTGCGGCAGATCATGTGCGTCTGCAAGTAGAAGAAGCAATCCATAATGGAGCAAAGGCATTGATCGATCCTGCACACTTTCCGGTAGATGATAGGTCGAATGCATATCTTGCACCACAGGTTTTAATTGATGTCAATCATGACATGAAGATCATGCAGGAGGAAACGTTTGCTCCGGTAGTATGTATTATGCCAGTAAGGGATGATGAGGAAGCTGTCCGACGCATGAATGATTCTGATTATGGGCTTACTGCTTCGATTTGGACCCGGGACGCCGACCAGGCAATACAGATCGGTAAAAGATTGGAGACTGGAACATGCTTCATGAATCGCTGCGACTACCTTGATCCGGCGCTGGCATGGAGCGGTGTCAAAAAATCAGGAAGAGGAGTGACCCTATCAAAACTCGGATATGGACAACTGACTCAGACTAAATCCTACCACCTCCGTTACTAGATCTAATGAATAATCGAGACTCGTATCCCCGGATTGCTTTGTTGCAATGTGACCATGTGTCTCCCCATCTTCGACACATAGGTGGCAACTATCCGCAAATGTTTGCGGAGGCCTTCCCTGCCTTCACATTTGATGCATTTGACGTGACAGAGGGAGACCTTCCGGCCTCAGCCATGTCTTATGATGCCTATATGGTGACAGGATCCCGACATTCTGTATACGATGACCTGGTGTGGATCAAAGATTTAAAAGAGCTGATCAGATCGATATATCATGCCAAAAAGAAATTCATGGGTGTATGCTTCGGACATCAAATACTTGCAGAGGCGTTGGGTGGTCGTGTGATGAAAAGCAAGGTCGGTTGGTGTGTAGGATATCATGCTTTTGAGGTTTTACAGCATGCCCATTGGATGCGACCTCCATACACGGAGTTCAAGGTATTAATGAGCTGTCAGGATCAGGTCACCTCACTGCCGCCCGGCGCACGGGCTTTAGCCTGGGGCCATCAATGTGAATTTGGTTTATTTGCTATGGGCGATCACATGGTAGCTATTCAGGGACATCCGGAGTTTACACCTGCTTATATGACGGCATTGATCCGCGAAAGAAGGGACCGCATAGGTAATGATAAAGCAGAGGATGCTCTGGCTACGCTGACACATGCGCCTGAAACCAATGTATTTGAAGTTTGGATGCGAAATTTCTTGGCCTCGGAGTGAAATTCTTTTCTTTATTCGTAATGAGACTAGTCAAGAGGAGTCTGTGCTGGCTACTAGTTTCTTTAGATTTATTACATTCAGAAAAATTTTTCGGAAGTATGCTTGATTTGGGCTTTGTAAGTGCCATACTGGCACAGAATAGTTTTGAGGAGGTCATTGGATTTGCTGGTGATCACGGATTTAAATGTGTTGAAATCATGTGCTGGCCAAAAGGAAAGGCGGAACGCCGGTATGCGGGTGTCACGCACATTGATATTGATTATTTGGATTCAGGTAGTCTCGAGAATATTAAATCAACCCTCCAAAAAAATCAGGTGTATATTTCTGGATTGGGGTATTATCCTAATCCTCTCGATCCCGATGAGGAAAAGTCGCATGTATATGTAAATCATATTGAGAAACTGATCCTTGCAGCGGATAGACTTGGTATTCCGGTCATAAATACTTTCGTGGGGCGTGATCCTAAAAAAACAGTGGCTTATAATCTTGATCGCTTCAAAGAGATATGGCCGGGACTTGTGTCTCTTGCAGATAGTAAGAATATTAAGATCGGTATTGAGAACTGTCCCATGTTATTTACTGAGGACGAATGGCCGGGAGGAAAAAACCTGGCTACTACACCGGCGATTTGGGACCAAATGTTTGAGATAATACCCAGTGCAAATTTTGGACTCAATTATGATCCTTCACATTTGGTCTGGATGCAGATGGATGAAATACAGCCGATCTATGATTATCCTGATAGACTGCATCACATACACTTAAAAGATGTGAAAGTATACAAGGACAAATTAGACAAGGTGGGAATTATGGCATATCCACTCGAATATCATTCACCTAAAATACCGGGATATGGGGATGTGCGATGGGGCGATTTTTTCTCCGCACTGACTACGGTTGGATATCGCGGACCAGTCTGTATTGAAGTAGAAGATAAAGCTTTTGAAAACTCAGATGGCGACATTCAGAAAGCCATTCTGACCAGCCGCAACTACGTGCGGCAATTTCTGGCTTAGAAATTAATAATAAAATATTATAAAACTCGGACGAAAGTAGTGCACGTATAAAATGTGGCATCTTACTTTCTCCCAATTTTCAGTTAAATGAAAGAAGTAACAGAATTAGCAAAAATGATTGATCACTCGCTGCTACATCCTACGATGACAGATGAGGATTTATTGAAAGGGTGTGAAATAGCGGTCGCCTACGATGTCGCTTCGGTATGTATTAAGCCGTATGCCATTCCTCTTGCGGTAGAAGCACTGAAAGGATCAAATGTCCTGGTAGGTACTGTCATTGGATTTCCTCATGGGAACTCAACCATTGAGATTAAGAGACTGGAAGCGGAAGCTGCTTGCAAGGCAGGGGCTGTGGAGATTGATATGGTCATCAATATTGGAAAGGCATTAGCTGGCGACTGGGACTATATAAGTAAAGAAATAGAAGCTGTCACTAAAATCACCCATGAAAATAATGGAATTGTAAAGGTCATTTTTGAAAATGATTTTCTTCCGGAAGACAGCACTAAGATTAAACTTTGTGAAATTTGTTCTTCCCTCGGTGTTGATTTTGTTAAGACTTCTACTGGTTATGGATTTAATAAAGGCGAGGATGGAAAATATTCCTATAATGGCGCCACCCACCATGATTTAAAATTGATGCGAAAGCATTCGGCACCTGAGGTACAGGTCAAAGCTGCTGGGGGAGTGCGTACACTTGACGATTTGTTGGCAGTAAAGGCTCTCGGTACGACGCGTGTGGGTGCCACGGCTACCATTGCCATGCTGGAAGCAGCTAAAAAGCGCTATGGTATTGAATCAGGACCATCGCTTTCGTATGATGAAGCACCAGGTTATTAAATCGATTTGCCATGGGTGAAAAATTACGAGTGGGTGTAGCAGGCATCGGTTTTATCGGACCGGCACATATTGAAGGATTACGTAGACTGCCTGATATAGAAGTGGTGTCGATTGCTCATCATCGCAAGGAAACACTTCAAACCAAAGCAGAACAACTAGGCATCTCAAAATTCTATCAGGACTTCGATGAGATGATCCAAAAGGATGCACTCGATTGTGTGCACATTTGTACACCTAATGCTTTGCATTTCGATATGGCCAAAAAGGCTCTCAATGTGGGCCTTCATGTGGTTTGTGAAAAACCGCTGGCCACTACGATCGAGGAAGCAGAGGAG
>JAUILM010000249.1 GCA_030432855.1 Bacteroidia bacterium | reverse complement strand
TAAGTCGAGTCCAGGTCTTACCCTGATCATAGCTTTTAGTGCTGACGATGTGATTCATATGAGCACCTTCACCACCACCGGATGTAGTCATCACACATGCCCAGCTACCATCATCACATACGATCACATAGGGCTGATCTACATAGTGCTCACTAGGTAGCTCTACGCCATTCTCAATGTAGCGGGGATCATTACTCCCCGCTACCTGAGATTGTCCAGATAGATTTGCGAAACAATAAAACGCTAGAAGTACTACTGCCAAGAAACTGCTAATTCTCATCTTATGTATTTTATCTGGACCCTAATATGTAGGACTAATATGCCGGATCTTGCATCAGGCTTTTTTGTACATCAATTTGATTTTGTGGTATCGGCCAATGCAGATTTCGTTGGGGATTAAATGAGGCACCCTGCATAAATACCCGGAATGCCGCATCTTTTTCTATGTAAACAGGTAGCACCTCATCAGCTATCCCCCATCGCACCAAATCAAAAAAGCGATTTCCTTCCAGAGCCGTTTCCAGTCGTAACTCCATTCTCACCGCCTCTCGGGCATATTCCTGACTTGGGAAAGACTCATATGTATTTAATGAATAATTGGCAGCAGGCTGCGACCAGTCCACTTGAATTTCTGCCTCAGGATCGAAAGCATAGGTCGAAACCCGTCCCATTACAAAATCGTCTGAAGCTCTCATTCGCACCTGATTCACCAGGTTTCTGGCCATTTCTAAATCATTTTCCTCCACAGCGCACTCTGCTCTCCAAAGTAATATGTGAGCATATCTGTAAATCCGATAGTTGATCGCGGTAGCTCTGGCAAAAGTGGCATGCGATCCCTGATCTCTTTCCTTCTGTGAATACATCTGCTTGATGGTATTGTAAGGTCCTCCGTTTGGTTGATCACGGATCCAATCTCTGCCGGTGTGGATGCCCCAATCCAGGTAAGGAATTCCCCTTCTTCCCACGGTGAAATCCAGTCGGGGATCGAGAGGAGCATCGGTTGGAATAAATTCTTCGGTAGAATTTATTCCCATATCATTTTTCAAATTTTCATCATTGTATTTTGGACCATCAAATCCCAAAAGTGGCAATCCATTTTCATCCACTTTAAAGGCATTCACCAGATCCTGAGAGGGCTGATACATACCACAGCAGGTAGGTAAGAATCGATTATTAGGATTTGTCGTCCATGAATCAGGATTACCGTTATAACCTTGATTTGTTCCGTCATTAACGGCCGACTGTACCTCGAAAATTGACTCAATATTGTTCTCTGTCAATGACGAATAATTGTGGGCAAAAGTGTCAACCAGGGCAAATTGACCACTGTTGATAATTTGATCGAGTAGCACTTTAGCCTCACTATACTCATCCTGGAATAAATGCACATACGATTTTGCTGCCAGTGCCGCCCATTTAGTCACCCTACCTGGTTCTCCGGGAAAAGACTCGGGTAATACATCGATAGCGTACTGTAAATCTGTCTCGATTTCATTCCAGACCGGATGGTCGTTCACTACAGTTGACGGATCCTCTACATCGTCCATAATATAGGGTACCTGGAAGTGCATCTTCTGTAATCGGAAGTGAAAGAATGCACGTAAGAAGCGGGCTTGCCCACTCAGGATCTTGTAGTCCGCATCGCTGATATTGTCACCTGCTCCATCAAGTGCCTTCAGTACGTCATTGGCACGAGACACACCATCGTACATCACATACCACTTTTGGTGGATGAGATCATTCGTGGAGTTTGCTTCATAGCGCTCTACCTCACCGCCCGTAGAGAAATCACCCAGGGTGGTTCCTTTGTACGCATCATCCGACGCGCAATCCCAGACCCAGTTTCTGATCGATGCCGCATAAGCATGTCCTCCTGGCCATCCACTTACACTACCTGCTCCATCCAAAAGTGAATAGGCACCAATTAAAAGATAGTCTACTCCGTCAGGAGTATTGAGCGCTTCAGGAATCACAGACCCCTTTGGCTCCTTGTATAAAAAGTCTTCTGAACAAGCGGTAACAAAAACCGCTACCATCAGTAAGGCTAATAGTTTCTTTATATTAGATGTAAACATAATATTAGAGTTTTAGATTTATACCGAATGTATACCGTCTGGGAGTTGGCCATGTGGCCAGGTCTAGACCAAATCTTGAATCACTGGTTTGAATCGCCGGATCCAGTCCACTGTAGCCTGATATCGTGAAGACATTGCTCATCATCAGATACGCATTGAGTTCAGAGATAGGTGCATTGCCAAATACTTCCTTAGGAAATGTGTATCCTACCTGTAGGTTTTGCAGTCTTAGATAGGATCCGTCTTCGATGTAGTAGGAAGAAGGCAATTGACTGATAGCATCATTCACTTCTGCAATCGGTAATGTCGCCTGACTATTGTCTTCTAAATAAGGACTACCCCATGACTTGTACAACCTGTCTTTACTTCGGTTTCTCTGAAATAAATTAAAGTCCAGTGATCGTCGATTGAGATTTAAAATATCATTACCAAAACTTCCGTAGAAATTAGCTTGAAGGTTAAAACGCTTGTAAGAAACACTTCCGTTTAAACCACCGGTAAAATCCGGATGTGGGTTTCCAATGTACGTCCGGTCATCTGCATCAATAATTCCATCACCATTTACATCTTTGAATTTAAAATGGCCGGGACTATTGTAGCTGCCAAATTCTGCGTGAGCAGCTGCTTCCTCAGCAGTTTGGAAAATTCCTTCTATTTCGTAACCGTAGAATTGTGGAAAGGCTGTTCCAATTTCTGCACGTGTATAAATCTGTTCACGTATTGGACTACCTAATATGGCCTCATCATCATTGCCGGATAGTCGGACGATCTTATTCTTATAATGCGAAATTGAAGCAGATATATTGTACTTCAAATCACCCCCTGCACCGGTACCAAAATACCCTAACTGCAAATCAAATCCCCGGTTTTCCATATCTCCCACATTGACAGAAGGTGTGGTAGCCTGTCCATATACCGCAGGGATAGCTTGCCGGTACAGCATGTCGTCGGTGTTACGCTGCCAGATGTCGAGTGATATATCGAATTTGCCACCCACATTGGCATCCAATCCAAGGTTATACGTGGTAGTAGTTTCCCATTTGGCATTTACGTTTCCAAATGCTGCTGACTCAAATCCGGAAATGACCGTATTATTGGATCCATCAATGGGATAATATGAAAAGTCCCTGGATGTCCTGTAAGTAGAAAACCCATTGTAATTACCAATCTGGTCATTACCTGATCTACCCCAACTCAAACGCAATTTCAAAAAGTCCAGGAATGAATTATCAGAGAAGAAATCCTCCTCAGAAATTACCCATCCCACAGAAGCGGCAGGAAATACTCCGTATCGGTTATTGGCTCCAAAGCGTGAAGATCCATCGCGTCTTACGGTAAAATCAAGTAAATATTTGTTGTCAAAATCGTAAGTTACTTTTCCAAAATAAGATTGTGTCGCCCACTCACTTCCTGATCCGGAGTTCTGAATATTATCTTCTCCGGCACTGATCACGAGATAACTCTCGGTTTCCAGAAAAAATTGATTTCGCGAAGTGCTGACATTCTCAAAATCACTATTAATTGCCTCCGTACCCAACAGTACATTGAAATTATGTTGCTGACCTAATTGAAATCGGTAGTCAATGGTATTAACCCAGTTCCATTGCACTCCTTTTGAATAGCTCTCCGTGAGCTGCGCAGAAGGTCTGGCTACATAACTTTCCGGGTTTGCTTCCAATGGATATCTTCCATGGAAGTTGGAATAATTCACACCAATCAGCGATTTTACCGTAAGATTCTCTATTGGATTCACCTGCATATACGCATTACCCGTCAAACCTAAATCCTGATTTACATTATCCTCTCTTCTGTGCAATCGGGCCACCGGGTTATTATTTGCTTCGATACCGGTCAATCGGGATACAGGAGCCCAGTTTCCTTCTATATCATATACAGGCATGATAGCCGTAAGCTCCAGTAACTGTCCAAAAGGTGCATTCGATCCACCTTGTTCCTGATTGCCATAATCATTGGTATAGCTAAGTCCCAATGTCTGACCTACTTCCAACCAATCGGTAATATTCGTGGATACATTAGATCGTAGTGTATATCGCTCAAAACCGGTCTTAATCAGGATACCGTCTTCCTTCAGGTAGCTTCCGCTGAATCCATATCTTGTATTTTCACTTCCGCCAGTCACGGACAAACTATAGTCCTGTAATACTCCCTGGTTGAACATCTCATCATACCAATCAGTCCCTTCCGGATTTGATTCGGTGATGGGGAAGGTGACAATATCATACTGTGCAGGATCTATTTGATCCACACCAGCTGGCAAAATATATTTGGGGACACGAGGAGTTGCACCGGAGCCATACACGGGATGGGAAGGATCCAGCCCTGAATTTTTGTACTGAAGCCATAACATCTCTCCAAACTCATCGACATCCAGCATGTCGTACTTACTGATATTTTTCAATACACCGACACGGGTATTAAAACTAACTTGGGGAGCCTGATCCTTTTTTCCGCGGATCGTTGTGACCAGGATTACTCCATTGGCACCACGCGCTCCATAAATAGCAGTAGCTGATGCATCCTTGAGTACAGTTATTGACTCAATATCCCCAGGTGAAATTTCATTAATGCCACCTGTGCGAGGGACTCCATCAATCACCCAAAGTGGATTATTGTTATTAATTGTACCAAGGCCTCGGATTCGAATCTTAGCATCACTTCCCGGAGTATTTGCATTTTCTATGGTTACTCCAGACACCCTACCTTGTAGCGCCTGAGAAACATTACCCACAGGATTAGTTTTTAATTCTTCAGGAGCTACAGTCGCGAGACTTCCCGTGAGGGTCACCTTCTTTTGTGTACCGTATCCAACCACGACCACTTCGTTTAGTAATTGTGCATCACCTCCCATCACCACTTCCAGGTTGCTCTGTCCATTTACCGGAATTTCGGTCGCCTCATAACCGACATACGTCAACACCAACGTGGCATTGGGCTCCACGTCCGACAGTGTGAACATTCCATCGAGATCGGTTGCGGTACCATTTTGAGTACCTTTCACCAAAACATTGACGCCTATAAGCGCCTCATTACTCTCATCCACCACTTTCCCTTTTACCACATTCTGTGCATCCGTATATGCAAAGCACATAAAGACCAGCATGAACGATAAGAAAAGCCTGGATAAACTCCTTTTGCATTGTAGTAGTCTGTGTTCCATAACTTTTGATTTCAATTAATGATCTAATATTCCTTTCATCTTTATACTCTGAAGCACATTGCACTCCAGCTCTCCCAGATGGTTTTCACACCTGAATTATTTACTTTGTTTCCATTATTTCTTCGAAAAGTCCTTCCTTCCATTTGTGACCAAAGGTCTCTGGAAGTTTCACCTTGGCGATATTTTCAAAAGCCGCGCGATCCACATCGACAAACTCCACTCCAGCATCCACTAAATCAAGTTTGTATTTCGACTCATAACTTTCCAATAAGTCATCATGATACCTGACCGCCTCATTGATTATTTCCTCTATTATTTCTCGTGTCGAGGCGTTAAATTTCTTATAGTAATTATCACCTACTACCAGTAAATAAAAGCTCAGAAGGTGCTGGGTATTCATGACGTACTTTTGGACCTCCTGAAAATTATTGGTATAGATGACTTCCAGCGGATTTTCCTGACCTTCTACTACTCCCTGACGAAGGGCCATGAACATATCTGAAAAAGCCAGCGGAGTAGGATTAGCACCAAAGGCTTCCCAGGCCTTGATATAAATTTCCAATTCCGGGACTCGCAATTTTAATCCAGACAGGTCTGTGGGGTCCTCTATTTTTCTATCTGTAGTTGTAAGGTATCTGGGGCCTCTTAGAAAATATCCCAAATAGTGAAATCCATATTTATTGGACATTTCATCCTCAAGTCGCTGACCGATTTCACCATGCAATACATTATGAAGATGCTTATAGTCCCGAAACAGAAAAGGTGCTTCAAGGACCTGATATTCAGGTTCATACATGCCAATGACTGAAGGTCCGCCGATCACAAGATCTACCTGATTTAATTTTAAGGCTTCCATTAATTCCCGGTCGCGTCCCAACACGGCATTGGGATACAACTTCACTTCCAAATTCAGTCCCTCATGTTGCTCTATGAGCTCCTTTATTTTTTCTGCTCCCAGGTCAGAGGTTCCTCCTCTGGACATCACGTATGCGATTCTAAACATCTCCTTTTGATCTGCATCCGCGTGACCACATCCACAGACGTGTCCTGCAAGCAGCAACAAAAAGAAAAGTCGTACCAATAATCGCATCATGACTCTTATTTACATCAAGAAATATTACCCACCGAACCTAACCAAAGTGAGAGGTCCGGGACCAATATGGTGGCCACCAGCACCAGTATCAATACCAGATAAAATGCAGGTAGATCTTTTAGGATTTTCTTTACCGAAACTCCGGAAGCGCCCGAAATCACAAATAATAAAATTCCAACCGGTGGAGTCAGCAGACCGACCATAATGGCCAGCTGAAAAATGACTCCAAAATATATTAAGTCGATTCCAAAACTTTCTAAAATAGGCAATAGCAGAGGTGTCAAAATAACCATGATACTGCCACCTTCCATCACCGTACCGAGGAGTAAAATGACCGCTGTAATAAGGAAAATAAAACCGGTTGGTGATGTGGTGATACCCGTAAAAAATGAAACGAGAATCAATGGGTCCACCTGCCTTGAAATAATCCATCCGAATACCGAAGCTCCGGCAATGATAATCATGATCCGGGCTGATTGCTTTACCGTCATAATACAGCAATCAAGTATGCTTCTGACGGATAGTGTGCGGTAAATAAATACGCCCACGAAAATCCCGTACACCACTGCAATGACACCGGCTTCAGTGGCTGTGACTATGCCACTTAAAATGCCACCAATAATGATAACCGGCATCGCAAGAGCCCAGACTGCTTCCTTTAGGCTTAGGGAAATTTCCACTACACTTCTTGGCTCTCCGCCGGGATACTTTCGACGCACAGAAATAATCCAGCAAAACAGAAGCACCAGTGCACCTAATATTAATCCCGGTACAGTTCCTGCGATAAATAATTTGCCAATCGAAGAGTTTGATACTGAGGCATATATGATAAAACCAATACTGGGAGGGATGACAGGACCTATTGTCGCAGCCACGGCATTAACCGCCCCGGCAAATCCTTCACTGTATCCCTCTTTTTTCATAGATGGAATCATCACGGAGCCAATTGCGGCACCACTTGCCACGGCGGCACCCGATACAGCTGCCATAATCATATTAGTAATGACTACGACAAATGACAATCCACCTCTGACTCTTCCAATAATTGCCAATGCAAAGCGTATCAGTCTTTGCGTGATACCCGATGCATTCATTAATTCACCTGCCAGCAGAAAAAAGGGAAGTGCCACCATGATCAGATTATCTGCACCGACCGTAAGCCGCTGAGCCACCGTGAGTACCGACATGTCTGAAGATAGTAGCACGTACAGTAGTGCACTGATCCCCAGGGCATAACCAATGTTAATGCCGCAAACAAGTAGTAATAATAATATGGCAATTAGCTCAAACATATATGATTGATCATTGCTTGTTTATCGTAAGGTCTTTGACTAAATAAAAGGCTGCCAGAATCGAAGAAACCGGAAGGGCTCCATAGAGGATGATATTGACAGGTAGCCTAATGGAACTACCGTATGCACCTGCGCTCAACACCACCCAAACGAGACCTCCTACTATTAGATAGAGCATAAAAAGCAACATGATCCAACGGTTAACTCTGCTTAATTTCTTACCGATGACGAGAGGTAATACATCTTTAAAATAGTCTACCCGAATATGCAATCGATCGCGAAAACATACAGCCGCTCCCAGGAAAGTCATCCATACAAACAGGTACCTTAC
>JAUILM010000248.1 GCA_030432855.1 Bacteroidia bacterium | reverse complement strand
GCTTGCATATCAGCTACTTCTTCCTCCACTCTGGCAATAGATGCAGACCAAACGGACTCCATCAGGTTCATCGCATTTTCGGGAGTTTTCGCCATTCTATCCTGCAATCGCCAATCCGCATAATTTTCATACCCCAACAATTCTACCCGTTCACGACGCAATTTTAGGATATCTTCTATTATTTCGTTATTGTCGTACTGGTCTCCATTATCTCCTCTTGAATAAAAATTGGTCCATACTTTTTTTCGCAATTCCCTTTCTGTTGAGAAAGTCAGGAATGGATCCATAGACGATCGGGTATTGGTTACTGCATATTTTCCTTCATGACCTTTTTCCGCAGCAATCCTGGCCGCAGACTTAATAAATCCTTCTGAAAGACCTCCCAATTGGTCTTCATTCAAATAGGTCACATAATTTTCTTCATCATGCAATACGTTGTTGGCAAATTGAGTGTAAAGAGTCGAAAGCTCCTTATTTATTGCCGCGTATCGTTCTTTTTTCTCACCATCAAGTTCTGCCCCATGCATAGCAAAACTCATATAGGTCAGGTATGCCACTCGTTGTTGATCTTGCGGAAGCGGATTTTCGAGTGACGCTTCATATATGGATTTAATTCGTTGAAATAGTTTTTGGTTTTGTGTGATCTTAGACTGAAAATCAGCAAATACTGGAGCTAGTTCCGTCTGAACCTCTCTAAACTCCGGAGAAGACATATTACTACTTAGAATTCCATAATAGGTACTGGCTCGACTTAATGCCTTGCCTGCACGCTCCAATTCTTCAATCGTGTTTTCAAAAGTAGGGGGATCTGGATTATTTACAATATCCTCTATTTCCTGAAGGTTTAATTCCATGCCCTGGAGTATGGCAGGTTTTACATCCTGCACTTTCATTTGATCGAATGCAGGTACTCCACCGTAGGGCCCTGTCCATTCTTTAAGCAGTACATTATCTAACATAGTCTCGGTGGTGATTTCATTTTTACAACTCATCATGAGCATTACAGATAGTATGCATAGCATTTGTCTGATTCCTAAATATCCTGGCATGATCAAATTTTTTAAGTCAAGGGGATGATGCAGTTCTAACAGTTCTTCATATTGAATCGCAAATTTAGAAATTCGACAACTTTTAGGTGAATAAAATCTATCGCTGGTCGGCAAGATATAGAGACTCAGTCACCTTCGGTTACAATATAAGCACTTCAACGGGGTCTTCATGTAAGGCTCTGCCTCACCAGTGTGAGGACATGTTGAAGGTCTTTGATAAGGAGAAGACGAGTACGACAAAGAATTTCATTTTGACACTGATTGCACTGGATCGCACATGTGACTGTACCAAATATTACTTAGATGGTTTAGAATTCTTTCCAGTGGATACCAAATCTAACTTGGGAAGCTGTAAGTGAAATTTGACAGCTATCAATCGGGTAGCGACTACTACTATGGCCGCAATAAGTTCTTGAAATGGACTTAGAATTTCGAACTGGTAGCATAGAAAGTATACAAGTCCGCCCGCTATGCAGGCGATAGCATAAATATCCTTACGAAAAAGCAGAGGCACTTCATTTATGATGATGTCACGGACCACACCTCCGATGGTTCCTGTGATGGTACCCATCACAATACTAGTCCACATGGGTAGACCCAGAGCCAAACTCTTGCTAATACCCGTGACAGTAAAAAGTCCTAAACCTATGGTGTCAAAAAGAAATATCGTAATACCCATTTTCAACAATCTACTCCTAAAAATTATGATAGAAAGCAGAGCAACTCCCGTCACAATCAAGTACGTAGGATCCTCCATCCAGAAGGGCGTTACATTCAGTAGGAGATCCCTGGTGGTTCCACCTCCAATCGCTGTCACCAATCCGATGACATAGGCACCAAACCAATCCATATCTTTCGTGGCGGCCAATCGGATACCACTGACGGCAAATACAAACGTCCCTAATAAATCCAGAATCTCAATAAATATCATGGGCTAATAAATTAGTATTCCAAGCGTTTGCCATTATATATCGGCAAGAACCTCATGCAAATTGACGTTGGCATAAATATCGCCTCATCCCGGAATCAATTTATCTTTTCTATTGAGTGAAGGTCCATTTACACCATCGTAAACTACTTATTTTAAAGGAAGTTATTTAGGTAATTTCCCAGACCTTGATATCGCGATACCTTGCACTGCGAGTATACATATGCCGAAAACCAATTCGACCGGAATCGCAGGGAGGTATTTCACTCAAATCCCACTTGCAAACAAGGTGTTCTGCTTTGTTCGCTTTGTTTTGGATGTGCATCTCCACCGCGTCTTCGTACCTGTAAACCTCAATGTGATATGTTTCATTGGGTTTGAATAAACCTGTGGTAAAATGGTCGCCCTTAATTTCAGTCTCGTCCAGTCCTTTATTATCAGGCATGTAGCGGCGCATTCGAATATAGTCCTTGTTACCGGAGTATTCGTTTGCCGGGTAAGCGGCATAACTAATATGATACGTATTCATATTATTAAAGTAGGTACGCATATGGGGTACTTCCCGTTTGTCATTCCAAAGTGATATATCTGATGGATAGAGAGAATCTCCCTTGCCTGTTGCCAGGAAATACAAAATATTAACACATCGAGTAGCCGTATCTGTCCTGGTATAATCATATTCGATGCAGATATTCCCCTCGAAACTCTGCCTTGTCCAAAGAACGGTATGACAGGTGTCATTTCCATGCTCAGGACCGGCAATAAGTTCCATCCCTTCGTTACTATTGATCACTTTGGCCCGGGTTCCATCCAGCATCCATTTTTCCTGCCAGTTTTTAGTGCCCATGTCCTCAAATAGAAGTTTAGATTTAAGCCATGGCACGGATTGTTCCGAACTGCTTTGACAACCGAATATTAGGCAGAGAATCACAACTCCCAACATACTTTGGGTACGTATTTTCATTCCTATTATCTATTTAGAAAGGTCTCAATTTAAATAATTAAAAACCATGTTGACAATGCCGCAGATTTAACGCTCAAAATTCAGTTAGGGACTTAGAGATCAGCGCTGAGGTTTGGATAGCCGATAGTCCCCACTGTGCTGTATCATTAGTGGAAACCCAGCGGGCTTCATCCACAGAATTCAAGACATCAGGCCCCGTAACCTGTACAGTTTCACGTTTGTTTCCATCTATCCAATTTCGACTATTAAATTCCTCTGCAGCTCTATCTGCGAGGATACTATCATTCATTTTAAAAGATGCATAAGCTGTCAAGCGTGAATGGGCAGAAACAAACCCGGGCTTTCTAAAGGTCTCTCCTAATTCTTCCTTCATCTGCTCTTCTGATGCATTCCATAACCTGCAATATTTTAACCAGGCTGCTTCGAATTCCGGCACTTTAATTAACTCAATAACTTCCGATAATATCTCTGGTAATCCGAACATAATTTTCAGATGTGGTGCACTTGGTTTGATACCTTCAGGAGCCGTCATTTGCTTGGTCTCCGGATCGAACCAGAATGCGTCAGTGAAGAAGCCATACTCTGACTGGCCAATAGTTCGCATGCTATTTTCAATCCATTCTCGATATTTTGATTCACCAGTCCGCTCCCAGGCTGTGAGCCAGTTGGAGAGAACCGCACCATAATCTGTACCCGAAGAAATACGACAGAGATCTGTATCACTGGCAGCTGCAAACTCCGGATTTCTACCCATCCGATACACTTTTCTATGGGCATCTAGTGATGCTATTGTCTTATCAGCCTCTGCCACTTCCTGCAAGACATCACCGGTACGTTCGTCGGTAGTGAGGTAATAATGAAAACGTCGATTGGCACAGGTGCTGACGCGTAACTGCTTGGCACTACATCCCCAATGTTGCACGTTGTGCCGTGTACCCAGGCCGACAAACCTTCCGAGGTGGTATATATCCACATCCCGGTTATGTCGATTCATTGCTTCTGCCAGGCGGAATGCATCCACATTACCACTACGGATGTAAGTGTACCACAGCATTAAGTCGGTCGAGAGTTCAGAATTATCCCAGGCATAACCACCAATATCATATCTCCACATATGACGATCCGAATCATACGTATGCATCACATCACCATAGTCCCAGAATCCAAACCAATGATGTTGCTCTACTTGTTTCTTATAGTACTGGATCAACCAATCTATCTGGTCTTCTATTTGGATGAGGTTTTGTGATGTACGTTTGGGCAAATCCCACATGGTCCCAAAAACCTTTGCGCTGAGCATGTCGACAGGTCGCGGCACCAATTGTCGTGGGAGGGAAATGGCAGTTGCCAAATTGGACAGCTCTTCTCTGGAAGGAGTGGAATCAACTATTTTTAGTCTTATATCCGTTGATCGGGCTATCCCATGGGGTGAGCCGAATCCCTCTTCATAATCTTCGTAGGTGACTTCCAATGCATCCAGTTGCTTCTCGTAAGGATGATCAGGAACAGAGGATTCGATGCCCTGGATATCCACCTCATCCAGAGGTCCTTCCATTTCCTGCCCCAGTCCATCGTGATAAAAGCGAATATCCATAGGGGGTGCTTCAGGAGACCAAATCCACATGGTCACCTCAGCCTTATTACTCGCAGCATTCCGAATGTCAAGTTGTGTCGGATGCAGTTTCCAAAAATCTCGTATACCAAAAGCTACACCTCCCGAGGCTCCTCCTACATAGCCTAACCCCTGTGCACGACCACCCTGATCAGCCTTGATCCACGCATGGCCAGACCTGGTACGTTTTTTAATCAAGAATCCATTTGCATTAGGCTGACTTAAGCTGTAATCAGACCAGGTGGGAATCCAATGCAATCTAGTACTGACCCTTTTACTCCAGGTTTCGATTGCCGGAACTTTCTTTCCTGCTGTTTGGGCCTCGCGAACCTCCATTCCCGGATCTCTGCGTAAGCCTGTCAGTCCCTGAACTGCCTCAGCCCAAAGTCCCCTTTCCTGACCTGCAAATCTGATATGTCGGTCATAGCATTCATCATGCATCACGACATTAAACCTCACTCCCAGTGCACTGATGAAGTCTCTATACTCATCACCATCAAAGACAAAGGTGTGAGTGAGTCGTATATCGTCACTACCTGCATAAAAATACAAGCGAGCAGTAAAAGGAAGCCATCTGCGTCCCTCTTCCGTTTCATGATATCCAGTTATTTTGACGACTGCGCGGATAGGACCCGATTGCTCTAAGCGCACATGCTCAAGGACACTAGTAAAGGATTCTCTCCCGGATCCCGGATCTGGTGAATCCTGACGAAAGCCGCATAGATGTCCGCCTTCAAGAATCGTTTTCTCTTTGCGTCTTATTGAGGAAATTAATGAATTTCCGTCCCTGGGAATTATACATTGTAGAACTCCCGTATCAATGAGAAGCCGCTGTGTAGTATTTTCTACATGAACAGGCGTCGCATGAGGTAAGGGTGCACCGGTAGTTATCTCATAATACTCGTCTGAGGGTGCATCAGGCGCTATGGCATGCCCGGTCCATTTTAGACTTCCATCAGGCCAAGTTGCTGTAGTCCATGTTTGTAGAGGTACTTGATTCCCATTGGTTGCGCGTAGAGTAAATTCAGTCCCTTCCGGATGAAGTCCCATGGGCCAGGGGACACCAAATGCCTTTCCACCATGTATTTCCGGACTACCCCCTTCGAGCCAATAAACTTTAGTGGGACCTTCCGAGGGAATTGCAAGAGAAAATTGATCCCGTCCAATGGAAGCAAAGGGCAGTACTGATGTCGCAAGGGATGTCTTTTTCACAAAGTCTCTTCTGGTAAGTTTCAGCATCTGATGTATTTTTCCTGAAGTCAGCAGCTCATGCTCAGATTTAAATTTTGAGGAAAGGCTTATTCAACATGAACTCTCCGATTTTCTCCGATTGTAGATACCTCTAATTTAACATACTGGAGAAAATTGTCATACTCTACTTAAACTCCTCACTTGCAGTATGAACACACTGTCGGATATGTTACAGTGAATGTCGGAATAGTACCATGCAAATATGAAGGTGCAGCATACTTTTGGATCCATCAAACGGACCTTCTAAAAAAATTGGAACATGCAATTATCCCATAAATTATTCATCGTACTGATCACTCTTAGTAACATCATCTGGAGCGTGAGAGGATATAGCCAGGCGCAAATCGGATTCGATGATTTTCAAATCAGTAATCAGGGTCCTGCATTAGATAGCAAATTTGAAGCAAAACAACCCAGCATTGTCTATAATTCTACTGATAGCACCTATTTAGTTGTATGGTCGGGTGTATCTGCAGCTACCAGTGGATCCCAACAAAAATTCGAAATATTTGGTCAGTTACTTGACAGCGATGGTAATAAAATAGGATCTGATTTTCAGATCAGTTCAACTTTGGCCGAAAATGATTTACGTTTGGATGCCGAAAATCCCAGCGTTGCCTATAACTCTGTTGATAATAACTTCCTGGTAGTATGGGATGCCCCCGCCAGCTTTTTCGCTATTAATTCCACAGCCGTAAACGACCAAAATGAAATTTTTGGACAACTACTGACATCAGATGGATCCGAAATAGGCACTGATTTCCGTATAAGTGATATGGGTCCCCCAGGTCAAGTGGATTTTGATGCAGAGGATCCGGATGTTGCATACAATCCCGTGCAAAATAATTATTTGGTAGTGTGGTCAGGCGATGATGCCAGAAGTCAAAATGAGATCTATGGACAATTTATTTCCAGCAATGGTGCAGAGACCGGCACCAACGATTTTCGAATTAGTGACATGGGACCTGATGGAGATGTGAACTTTGGTGCAGTAAATCCCTCGATATCTTACAATATGCATGACAATAATTTTCTGGTAGTTTGGTCGGGGGATGATAATACCGGGGATCTCGTCAATGGTGAACAGGAAATTTTTGGACAATTATTAACCGATGCCGGATTAGAAACGGGACTCAATGATTTTCGCATCAGTGACATGGGTCCAGATGGAGATGATGGCTTTGATGCCCTTGTACCAGATGTTGTCTTTAACGCAATAGATACCTCTTTTTTAGTTGCCTGGCGTGGAAACGATATAGTAAATGAAGCATTCTTCAGGGAGGAGGTATATGGCCAGATTGTTTTACCAAATGGACAGGAAACCGGACCCAATGATTTCCTGATCAGTAGCATATTTATCGAAGATCTAAATAGGAACTTACATAAACCAAGCCTCACCCATGATCCCATACGAAACAGGTTTCAAGTTTTTTATGTTGGAATCGCCAGTAGTGAATTTGATGAATTTGATATAGATGTCGAAGAAGAAATATTTGGAACGGAAGTTAGTAATGATGGGCTCACTGTTTTTGCAACTTTCCAGCTTAGTAGCATGGGTCCGGATAGAAATTTCGGATTCTCGGCTCTTTTGCCTGCAGCTGCCTATAATGTATCAAACCATACTACACTCGTCATCTGGCAGGGAAATGATGATTCCGATCAGTTAGTAAGTAGTGAAGATGAAATATTTGGTCAGCTGATAGGAGAGTGTGTTAATTCAATCAACTCAAATAGTCTTAGTTCACCACTACCTTCCGGAATATTCCAGGTATCCAACTCCATATCATACAATGGACTCATTGAGTCAGCCAGTGATGTAATCTTTGACGCAGGACAAATGACGGAATTGCAGCCAGGCTTCGAAGTTCAGTCAGGGGCCACTTTAAATGTATTGACCAAGGGATGCCAGTGAAATTTAATTTGAGTACATATATATTTGAGTACATATATAGAGTAGTCAAAAAGATCCTACCATGTTGACATCTCCATGGCACACCACTTATATCTAGCAATTTAAAAATTGAATGGCCCTTATCTCGAAATGATCAGTCTTCGGGAAAAACTAAGAATGGTACTGCACTATCGTACACCTGCGTTTTAGAAATACTTGTCCTAAAAATTCTCTCAAAATACCCTCTTTTTCTCCTAATCATGCATAGCAGGTCGCATTGGTTTTGATTT
>JAUILM010000982.1 GCA_030432855.1 Bacteroidia bacterium | reverse complement strand
AATCCACCTAAGATCACCCATGAACTGGGTGACATTACACTGACCTGCTCAGGATATAATGCTTTGTATGCCGAAGCTGTAGAGTCAGCCTTGCAAGGTGATTTCGAAGCCTTGCAGACAAAGCTAGGTTTCTTCGACAAAGAGCGTGAAACCACATACGGAAGTACACCAGAGTCATTCATTCTTTATGATCTTGAGTGTGATAGCAATTTGGTTATTAAAGATAGTCTCGTCTATGATCCGCATTTTGGATATGTATGGAAATCCTTTGAGTACTATGAGTTTCGCTATGACACGATCCAGAAAATTCGCAGAAATGGCCAGGTGCTGGATAATTGTGGATTACAATGTATCGAACTCATGCCATGGGTTAACATTGATGCTTGTGGCAATGGATATATCAAGAGAACTTTCAAATTTATTGGGGAGTGTTTTTCTGATGTAAATGGCCATCATGGTGATACACTGACCCGTAGTCAGATGATCTACATCTATCCTGACTGCCCCATTAGCCGATCCATATTTTACCTTCCCAAGGACACTATCTTACAGGCATGCAATATAGAGTACGCAACGAATGCTAGTGGTCAGGTCGGTGGAGAAGCCAGCCCAGAATATACAGGCAGGGGCCAGCTACTGTTCGATTATGAAATATGCCGACAGATTGGCATTGGATACTACGACAAAGTATTCAAAATACTGGGAGGAGATCAGGGATGCTATAAGATTTTACGTACCTGGTGTTTTGCAGATTGGTGCGCGATGGGTGATGCACCTCAGCAAAAAGAATGGTGGTTCGATCCCAAATATGAAGGTAGATACTTTTCTTATGTACAAAAGATCATCGTCCAGGATACCATGCCACCTGCTTGTACTATACTTGATTTACCAGCTGTGGTTGAGTCTTCCGGCTGTGAATATGCGATAAATGCTACCGTTTTGGTCGAGGATGTCTGCGAGGAAGTTCAGTACGCCTGGAAAATTCAGGATACGAAAACTAACTCGGTAGTAGCCACTGGCAACTCACATTTGGATTTATCACTGACAGATCAGTTTGCTGTAGCAACTCCAGCTCTTCCATCCGGGACGTACGTACTGAAAGTCTTGCTGACAGATCACTGTCAGAATGAAGGAATTTGTGAACAAAAATTTGAAATTGTTGCCGGCAAAAAACCAGCTCCGATATGTCTGTCCAGTGTTACTGTGGAACTCAATCCGTGGGATACTAACGGAGATGGAGTTATTGACACGGCAATTGCTTCGATTCAGGCAAAAGATCTCGATGTAAGTAGTGCCGCAGCCTGCGGTAGTAATGATGCGGATCTAATATTCCTGATTGACAATGGAAACGGTACTGCCGCACTACCTGAACATGATGCCACTTCAATAGAATTTGGTTGTGATGATGTGGGACAAAATACTGTCCGCCTCTATGTGTTGGATCCGAATGGAAGTTGGGACTACTGCTCAGTTTTAGTTCGGGTGCAAAATAATATGGGA
>JAUILM010000247.1 GCA_030432855.1 Bacteroidia bacterium | reverse complement strand
CAATCTCTAAAAAAATGCCTGGTGCACCCCATGAGGTGCTATTGGTACTGGATGCCACCACCGGACAAAATGCATTTGAGCAATGCCGTAAGTTTTCTGAGGCCACGGATGTCACTGCGCTGGCACTGACTAAATTGGATGGTACCGCTAAAGGCGGCGTTGCAATCGGAATTTCAGATCAGTTCAAGATACCCATCAAATATATTGGTGTGGGAGAAGGCATCGAACAACTACAGATCTTTAACAAGACAGCATTTGTGGATTCCTTATTCAAAGAAAACACCACCATTTCAGAAGGATAACACCCTGCCTGTCTTCCCTTTTACTATGAAGATATGTTAATGGTGCCTTCTAAGTCCTTCTACTTTAGTTACTGATTTTCAGTTAGTAATAAATTATCTATATTTATACTATATAGCCAAGATAATAATTGGCCAATGCGTTAAATATTTTAATAGCCTTGGCCATGCAGGCTATATATAATATATTGATAATAAAGGATTTATCAAATGCCCGCAGTATGAAGCAACTATGTATTTTTTTGATGCTTATTCTGTCATTCTTCCAGATAAATGCGCAACTTCCTGACAACTCGATTTCTCCTGATCTGAACATGTTTGACATCAATGGTCAGCAGCATCATGTATACAGCTATTTGACACAGGGAAAGACCGTCATCTTAAATTTTTCGGCAGCCTCTTGTCAACCATGCTATAGTTACCACCAATCCGGTGCATTGCGAGAGTTCTATGCATTATATGGTCCGGGAGGTACGGACGATATCCGGGTACTCCATATAGAGACAGATAGTACACTAGGCCTGTTGGATCTGGAAGGACGGACCACTGCTTCAGCAGGAGACTGGATCACGGGGGCCACCTATCCGATCATCGATAGTAGCGCAGCCAACCTGGACTTCATGCCCAATGATAATCCTACGATCTATGGTATATATCCTGATGGTAGACTGCATGTGCTGGACAACCCCACCCCTGACGATCTGTTTGATTTCTGGCAGGCCTACGAGGGGGATGTACTACTCATAGATACCATGATCAAAGTAGATATTGTAGAAACGGCGCCTTCGTGCAACGGCTTTGATGACGGTACCATTTCTCTGGAAGTTGATGGTCCCGGCATCAGCTATGCCTTCGAATGGAATAATGGAGACAGTACCAACTCCATCACCCAACTACGGGAAGGTACGTATCGGTGTACTATTACTGATAATCTGGGCAACCTTCAGGTGATTGATCCTATCATGCTGGAAGATCCTGATCCTCTTGATATTACATTTATCATCAATACACCCACCTCACAAACGGCAGAAAATGGAAGTGTGATTGCTTCAGCCAGCGGTGGTACGGAACCCTATAACTATCTGTGGAATAACGGTGTAAACTCCTCCCTTCTGCCGGATATAGGTGAAGGAACCTATTCTGTACAATTGTTTGATGCCAATGGGTGTCAGTATGTAGATTCTGTGACCGTCGAAGTACCCGTCTGTGGACTGGTCCTGGCGATCAGTGCCGAACCCACCTCCTGTGACGAAAATCCAGATGGTGAAATAGCACTCACGGTCGCAGGTGCTACGGCGCCAGTGACTTATACATGGAGTAATGGGGACTCGACCCGAAATATTAATAATCTTTCATCGGGTGTCTATCAGGTCACGGTCACCGATGCACTGGGATGTACTTCCATGGCCGGGGCAGAGATAGAGATCGATGATGATGTACCGCCCGTAGCCAGGGTTCGGGGCCCGATCAAGCTCTACCTTGACCAGTCTGGGATGGCATCTCTTTCTCCCGAAGCGGTCGACTCAAATAGCTTTGACAATTGTGGTATTCTGGACATTCAACTGGAAAAGACCACTTTTAACTGTAGTGATCTGGGAAGGAGCTTTATTGAGTTTACTGTCATCGATCAAAACTTAAACATCACCAGCAGAGACATTGATGTGACTATCCTCGATACACTCGCCCCTTTTTGGCAGTGTCCGGATAGCATCGTAGTTCCAGCATGCAACGGTATTGTAGACTATGAAAGACCCGTGATCATTGACAACTGCCCTACCGGCAGCATCACCACTTTTACCGGAATCGGACCTGGTAATGAATTTCCCCTGGGAACCAGTACTGAAACATATACTTACGTTGCAGGCAACGGCTTTCGAACGAGTTGCTCTTTTGATGTGACGGTAGTAGAAAAAATCAGTGCCGACCTCAACATACGTGATGTACGTTGTGCCGGTCAAAATAATGGATCTGCCACAGCCACCGTGATAGATGGCAGTGGATCGTATAGCTATGTTTGGAGTAATGGGCAGCGAACTCAAACGGCGGTCAATCTTTCTCCTGGTAACTATTCGGTGACCATTTCTGACACTACGGAGTGTACATTTGTAGAAGAATTCTTTATCGGTGAACCCCTTGAATTGATTGCTCGCGTAGACGACATCACAGCTACCAATGGCAATGCTGGTATTTATGTCACCGCATTGGGGGGTACAGCACCTCTAGACTACACCTGGAAAGATGAAAATGGCAACGTTATTTCGACCACAGAAGATCTTCTCAATGTGGACTATGGCACATATACATTAGAATTGTCTGATGCCAATGGATGTACCATTGAACCACAAATTATTCAAGCGGATGAAACTACTCCAACCCTGGAGTATAATCCACTGGAAGCACTAACGATAGGCCCCAATCCCAGTCAGGGTATGATACGAATAGATTTTGCGGGTATGCAGGGTGCCAGTGAGATTCAGTTTCTCAACGCACTGGGAGGTATTGTTCTTGAGCGCTCTGTGAGAGCGTCCAATGATGTAACCATTGATGCCACAGGTCTGCCCAGGGGAATCTACACCGTTCGCATTCAGGTAGGAAAATATCAGACGCTTCGTAATCTTTCTATCCAATGAGATGAGTATGGCCTTAATCGGTTAGTTTAAGTACTTCGAGAAAAGCCTTCTGCGGTACGTCCACATTACCGATCTGGCGCATCTTCTTCTTACCTTTCTTCTGTTTCTCCAGCAGCTTTCGTTTACGGGTGATATCACCTCCATAACATTTAGCGGTTACATCCTTCCGCAGTGCAGATAAGGTCTCCCGGGCTACGATCTTTGCACCGATGGCCGCTTGTATGGCAATCATAAATTGCTGTCGCGGAAGTAGTTCCTTCAATTTTTTACAGATCTGCCGGCCAAAGGCGGCTGCTTTTTCGCGGTGTACCAGTGCGGATAAGGCATCTACAGGATCGCCATTCAGTTTGATATCCAACTTGACCAGGTCAGAAGCCCGGTACTCGGTGGGCGCATAATCAAAGCTTGCATATCCCCGACTGATGGACTTCAATCGATCATAAAAATCAAATACTATCTCGGCCAACGGTAACTCAAATGTCAACTCCACCCGTTCCTGTGTGAGATAGTGTTGCTTAGTCAGTACACCGCGTTTGTCCATACAAAGCTTCATGATGGTACCGATGTACTCTGGCTTTGTGATGATCTGCGCTTCAATATAGGGCTCTTCGATTCGGTCCACGAGAGTGGGATCCGGAAGTTCATTGGGCGTGTTGATGATGATGGTCTCATCAGGTGTCTTCTTAAGATATGCGCGGTAGGATACGTTGGGAATGGTGGTGATGACTTCCTGGTCAAACTCCCGGGACAGACGTTCCTGAATAATTTCCAGATGCAGCATTCCCAGGAAACCACAACGGAATCCAAAACCCAGAGCTGCTGATGATTCAGGCTCAAAGATCAACGATGCATCGTTTAGTTGCAGTTTTTCCAGACTGTCCCGCAGGTCCTCAAAATCATCATTTTCGATTGGGAAAATACCCGCAAAAACCATAGGCTTCACATCCTCAAAACCCTTGATAGCCTGCGAGCAGGGGCGTTCGACATGTGTGATAGTATCCCCTACTTTGATCTCTTTAGATACTTTTATACCTGTGATGATATATCCCACATTGCCAGCTGTAAGTTCCTTGACCGGTATTTGTGACAACTGAAGCACGCCGATTTCATCAGCCTCGTACTCTTTGCCGGTATTAACAAAGCGCACCTGATCACCCTTTCGCAGTTTTCCATTTACAATCTTGAAGTAAACGATCACTCCTCTGAAAGGATTAAAGACCGAGTCAAAAATCAGCGCCTGCAGAGGAGCATTTACATCGCCCTTAGGTGCAGGTATCCGATCTACAATGGCTTCAAGGATTTCAGGGACACCTTCCCCTGTTTTTCCGCTCGCCATTAAAATCTCCTCCCGGCCGCAACCAATCAAATCTATGATCTGATCCGCTACTTCATCGACCATGGCACTATCCATATCTATTTTGTTGAGTACCGGGATGATCTCAAGATCATGCTCGATAGCGAGATACAGGTTGCTGATTGTCTGAGCCTGAATACCCTGTGTGGCATCCACTAGTAGCAAAGCACCTTCACATGCAGCAATCGATCGAGATACCTCATAGCTAAAGTCCACGTGTCCTGGCGTATCGATGAGATTAAACGTATAATCCTGATCATCAGATGCCTTATAATACAACTGAATAGCATGGCTCTTTATCGTGATACCTCGCTCTCTCTCCAGGTCCATATCATCCAGCTTCTGGTCCTGCATATCGCGATCAGAAACTGCATTCGTGTACTCTAGCAAACGGTCTGACAAGGTACTCTTGCCGTGATCAATATGGGCTATGACGCAAAAATTTCGAATATGCTGCATGGGGCAAATATAGTACGATTTTAGGTCAGAAGATGTATTGTTTGATGATAGATGTCTATGATATTAGATTAACGGCCAGCTGGTTTATTCTTGTTTATTCGATACATTTTCAACACCTTTCAGGGCTAAATCCATAATGTAGATAATGCTGGTTAACTTACTTAGTGACACGGTCACAAAACCTACTAAAGCCATGTTGGAAGCCATGATGCAAGCTGATGTGGGGGATGATGTTTTCAGAGGAGATCCCACAGTCAATCATTTGCAGGAACGAGTTGCTTCCATGTTTGGACACCAGGCCGCACTGTTTTGTCCGTCTGGCACCATGACTAACCAGATTGCACTTCAAATTCATACCGGAGACCTGGAAGAAGTTATATGTGACAAGGACTCTCATATTTTCCAATACGAAACGGGTGGATATGCGCACAATGGTCGTTCAGCTATCCATTTAATAGACGGGGCTTATGGGAAAATTACGGCATCTCAGCTACAGAAGGCGATCCGGCCCGGACATGACTGGCTACCCCAAAGCACCCTGGTTTCTCTGGAAAATTCATGTAACAAGGGAGGAGGCAGCTTCTATACCCTGGAGGAAGTTGATGTCATCAAACAGGTATGTGAGGTAAACAATTTGAAATTTCACCTGGATGGAGCCCGTCTATTTAATGTCCTGGTGGAGACAGGAGATGATCCCCGCGACTGGGGTCAGCGTTTTGATACTCTATCTATTTGTCTTTCGAAGGGACTGGGTGCACCTGTTGGATCATTACTAATTGGTGATGAGAAGCTGATAGATAAAGCTCGTCGATATCGAAAAGTGATGGGAGGAGGCATGCGTCAGGCGGGAATTCTGGCTGCGGCGGGCGTTTACGCATTGGATCACCACATCGATCGCCTTAAGGTTGATAATGACCGGGCAAAATCTATCGGTCAGGTATTGAATAAGTGTTCATTTATAAAGCACGTCAACCCTGTCCACACCAATATCGTAATCGCTGAATTGGTGGATACATCAAATGCTGATGATCTGGTATCGAAGCTTGAATCGGTTGGCATCATGAGTGCGGCACTGGGAGGCAATACCATTCGACTGGTGACACATCTTGATATCAATGATGAGATGATGGATTACACCCTGAAAACACTGTCCTCACTGACTTTGTAAGGTGGAGCATCTAGGCTACCTGCTTAAGTGATGGGATCATAAATGTGATCTTTACTCCGTCTTCATGTTCAATTTCGTAGGTTGCATCAAGCTGTGCAGCCAAAGAGCGGACCAGCCTCTGTCCGAATCCGCTGGCTCCCTCGTTCTCGCCATATCCTTTGCCATTATCACTTACTTCCAGTCGGATCATATTGGATGGTGTCGTGTTCATACGGATCATTATTTTTCCACCCTTAGTATCCGGAAATGCATATTTCAGTGTATTGGTAACCAGCTCATTAATAATCAGACCAATAGGGACCAATTCATCAACATCCAGCAACATGTCTTCAATATCCAACTCCAGGTCGATCTCATTCTTAACTGCATAGGCGGCGACAAGCTCATCGACCAGCTCCCGCAGGTATTTCTCCACTTTGATCCCCGAGATGTTTCCTTCATCCTGATACAGATTTTGATGAATTAGTGCCATGGATCGGACACGATTACGCCCTTCATCAAGGGCCTGCTGCGCCTTCTGATCTGCCACAGACTTTGATTGCAATTTGAGCAGACTGGAAATGATCTGAAGGTTGTTTTTGACCCTATGATGAATTTCTTTCAACAAGAACTCCTTCTCAGACAGAGACTTTGCAATAACGGATTGTTTTTCGGAAAGTGCCGCATTGAGGCTTCGCACTTTTTGACGGCTTTGATAAATGACAAAGCTCAGGACACCAAACGCTACCAGCCCAAATACTGTGACAAATAAGAATCGATTCCTTGATCGGATCTGCAGGTCTTTGAGTTCGTTTTGAGTAGAAAGAAGGGCAATCTCCTGATCACGCCGAACCATCTCCTGATCAGTAAGTGCATCAATTCGCAAGGCTTGCTCCGAGATTTGTTCATTGAGGAGACTATCTTTCATCAACTGATAGTCGAGATTATGTGCATAGGCTGTCTCATAATCACCCATGGCTGCGCTTACTTTGGCCATCATCTCATGCGATTGCTGAAGTCGAAAAGCCAGGTCATACTCCATTGCTGTATCGTACGATTCCCTGATGTACTTATAAGCCTGGTTTAATTGTCCTTTCTTCAGATAGGACCCTCCCAACTGTAAGATGGCAGCAAGATAGTAGTCCTTACTTCCGATCTCGCTACGGATGTCCGCGGCATTATGAAGTGAGGAAATTGCCTTATCATATTGTCCCAATTTATGAAAGAGACGTCCACGATTTTCATACACAAAACTCAATCCATAGGTATTACCAATGGCTTCGTTGATTGCTTCCTGCTTATCATAGTACTCGAAAGCAAGATCTACCGAATCCTCGGCAGCATAAATATTAGCTATGTTGGTATAGACATTGGCCAGGCCGACTGAATCCCGTTGTTCTTCATGAACTGCTACCGCCTCAAAATAGCACTGAAGAGCTTTATCTGTAAGTTGCATTTTACGATACAAGCTACCTTTAGAACTCAGCGTCATGGCAACACTTGAGGGCATTTCTAGGACATCGTAGAGACGTTCTGCCCGATTTAAATGGTTTATGGCATCATCATATTTGTGTTGCATGCTTGCAATGACGCCCAGTTGATATGATGCATAGGTGATACGCGCCGTATCATTTCTTGTGGAAGCGATGGTAAAACTGGAATCCATAAAGAATCTGGCCTTATCGTACTCGCCCGAATTTTTATAAATGACTCCATAATAATAGTAGGCATTGTTTAGCCAGGATTCCTTATTGTATTTTAAGGCCAGGGCCTTGAGGTCGTCTGTAAGCTGGAGAGCATACGGTTTATTGGTGTGTTGATAATGCCAGATGACCTGCGTATAGGGATAGTATTTCACAGAGTCAACCACTTCCGAGCGAATAATCAGATCCAGTGAATCAATAATCTCCTGCCTGGTTCTACCTTCTGTGGTAGACAGAAGGCAGCAGAGCACAAACAGGGATAAGGCGGCTCTCCTCATTGCCTTCATTTATAGTTGCATATGACACTTCTCCAAAATCATTTCCTCACTATTGTATCCGGGTCTGTTACCAAATAACGAAATCATTTTCATATTACATCTTGAAAACACTACTCTTCTTCCTGAGATGACCCCAGAAGGTCGTCAAGCAGCAG